>NZ_JASCON010000031.1:0-56209 GCF_029959585.1 Pseudomonas sp. PS02302 | reverse complement strand
AGTGGCCTTTTGTCGGCCCCCCCAATGGATCTCTTGTTCCCCGCCCCCGCGGCGGGGGGGCCGACCCGGCGGCGCAACGTCTCGGCCCTTGCCCTGATCGAGGACCAGGGCAAGGGCTGGTTTCTCGTCGACTGCGGCGAGGCCACCCAGCACCAGCTGCTGCGTACCCCGCTGTCAGCGGCGGATCTGCGCGCCATCTGCATCACCCATGTCCATGGCGACCACTGCTATGGCCTGCCAGGGCTGCTGGCCAGCGCCGCCATGACCGGACGCCGCCAGCCGCTGCTGCTGATCGCGCCCCAGGCGGTCCATGACTGGCTCGCCGCCACCCAGCTGCTGACCGCGCTGCACCTGCCTTTCGAGCTGCGCGTCCATGCCCTGGAGGGTTTTACCGGCGTTGCCGTGGGCGCCTGGGATATCGACGCCTTCGCGCTTTCCCATCGGGTGCCCAGTCACGCCTTTCGCTTCCGCGAGACCCGTCGGCCGCAGCGCCTCGATCCCGCGGCCCTGGCGGCGGCCCAGGTGCCGCGCGGGCCGCTGTGGGGGCGGCTGCATGGCGGTGAGGACGTGCTACACGAGGGCCGCCTGCTGCGCAGCGCCGACTTCCTGCAGGCGGCCCATGGCGAGCGGCGGTTGGTGGTGGCAGGAGATAACGACGATCCCGCCTTGCTGACGGAGGCCTGCCGGGGTGCTCAGCTGCTGGTCCATGAAGCCACCTACGCCCAGGCGCAGATCGACAAGACCGGGCAGAGCTGGGGCCACAGCAGCGCGGCCGGCGTCGCTCGTTTCGCCGAGGCGCAGGCGCTGCCGGCGCTGTTGCTCACCCATTTCAGTCCGCGCTATCAGGCTGAGGCGGGGCGTTCGCCGTGCATCGACGAGCTGCGCCGGGAGGCCGCGGCCTGCTACAGCGGTCACCTGCAGCTGGCCGAGGATTTCGCGCGCTTTCGCCTGGATCGTCAGGGCCAGCTGAAAGCCCTGGACCAGAGCGGCGGGGCAGGGGATGGCGACCCGCAGCAGGAAAGAGGCTGAAACGCTTCGGTCTTGTCTGACCTGTTCTCCTTGGGCATAGTGCGAACGTTTATCATTTCAGGATCCTTTCGATCCCTCGCACCTCGTCCCTAGGAGAAGCAAATGGCGGTGTCTTTCAACAAGGTCTCGACGCTGGGCGCCATGGCGCTACTGTCCCTGGCAGTGGGGGCCTGTTCCAATCGCCCGGAGGCACCGATGCCACCGCCACCCGCGCCGGCGCCTGTCGCCGCGCAGCCGGCCGCGCCCCAGGCGCCGGCCGAACTCAAGCGCATCGAGCTGGGCTACGGCGTCTACGAGCTGGCCTACAGCCCGGCCAAGCAGTCGGTCTACGCGGCGACCGCCCAGCTGACCAAGGGCGTTACCGGCGGGGTGATCTACCAGCTGGATCCGGCAACCCTGGCCATCACCGGCCAGATCCATACCGATCTGAAGAACTTCGCCCTGACCACCGATGCCAGCGGCGAGACGCTGTTCGTCACCAACTCCCTGGACGGCGGTCTCAGCCGTATCGACCTGCGTACCGGCAAGGTGGAGAAGCGGCTGAAATTCAACGAGATGGGCCGCGACGGCCATCCGGTCAATCCGCGCCAGGTCATCCTGCATGACGGCATGCTGTATGTCGGCGGTGTCGGCGATCCGGGGGTGATCTGGGTAGTGGATGCCAAGACCCTGACCCTCAAGGCGCGCATTCCCAATGCCGGCAAGTGGGTGACCGGCCTGCTGTATTCCGAGGACACCGGGCGCCTCTATGCGGCCAACGGCAGCGGCGAGGTGCTGGTGATCAATCCACGCACGCGCAAGATCGAGCACCGCTGGACCCCGGGCGATGGCGGCAAGTACCTGCTGCTGAACCTGGCCGAGGATCGTGCGAACCACCAGCTGTTCGTCACCGACAATTCCGAAGCCAAGACTGTGCTGGTCTTCGATATCCGCAGCGGCAAGGTGATCAAGCGCCTGCCGGTGGGTGACGCCCTGGCCATCAAGCTCAATACCAAACGCAATGAGCTGTACATCACCCAGCGCGAAACCGGTCGGCTGCTGATCCTCGACGCCACCACCTACGCCGAGAAGAAGGCCTACGACCTCAAGCCCAATCCCAACAGCCTGCTGGTCAGCCCGGATGGCCAGACGCTGTATGCGACGGTGAAGACGCCCTTCGACAAGGAATACATGAACACCGCGCCGGAAAGCGTGGTGCGCATCGACCTCTCCGCGGTGAAGTAAACCGCGCCGCCCTGGCTGCCGCAGCGTCCTGCTGCGGTGGCCCCGGGCTTCCCACGCCCGCCGGCTTGCTCTTGAATGCGTGGGTCCCACCATCCAGGAGCCGCCACCTTGTCCGCGACCGATCTCAGCCTGCTTCCGCTGCTGGAAGCCTCCTACCGTCACTGGCTCGGCCAGCCGCTGCCGCGTCCCGCGGGATTACTTGCGGCCGACGTCCCTGCCTGGCTGCATGAGCGGGCACCCTATGCCCTGCTGGCGCACGGTACCGAAGGTGATCCGCTGTTCTGCTACGCCAACGGTCAGGCGCTGAGCTGCTTCGGCTATCCGCGCGCCGAATTCATCGGCATGCCCTCCAGGTTCAGCGCCTCACCCAGGGACCGGGACGAGCGTCAGCGCCTGATGGAAGCGGTGGGGCGCCAGGGTTATGCCTGTGGCTATGAGGGCTGGCGGGTCGATCGAGACGGTGAGGCCTTCCAGATCCATGCCGGCGTGGTGTGGAATCTGCTTGATGTCGACGGGCAGCGGTTGGGGCAGGCCGCGTTGTTCTGGCCGGACCCGCAGCGGATTGGGCAGCTGGAGTGAGGCAGAGATCGTTGGGCTCGGCTGCGCTCGGAAGATCGGCGAATTCGTGGACAAGGCTGCGCCGTTGTCCACCCTACGCCTAGCCTGACGTCGTAGGGTGGACAACCGCGCAGCGTTTTCCACGCGAGGGTAATGCCAGGCTATCCCGACTCACCCCGGTCGGATGCTTCACTCGTCCTCGACGATCAGCACCACCAGATCCTTGGGCCCGTGGGCGCCATAGGCCAGTACCTGCTCGATGTCGGCGGTCTTGGACGGTCCGGAGATCAGCAGGGCATTGGTCGGCATACCGTCCTGCCAGCGGTGCTGTTGCTGCAACTCGTAGAAGTTGTCCACCACGGTGCTGGCCCTGAGCAGGGCGATGTGCAGCGGTGGCACCAGGCTCATCAGGCGCGGTTCCTGGCGATCCGGCCAGAGCACCAGACTGCCAGTGGAGGCCAGGGCGCCAAGGGTGCCGGTGAGGCTGGCCGGGGTGTCGTTGAACAGTTCGGCCTTCCACTCTTCCACGGGGCGATCGTAGGCCTTCCAGCGCGGTGAGCCGTCGCCCTGCCAGCGCTCCACCAGGCGCGCACCGTGGGGCGTGCCGGGAGCGATCAATAGCTGATCCAGACCCCGTTCGGCGAGGACGCGCTCGACCAGCGCCGGCCAGTCCGCCGCGGTGGTCAGGTGGGTTTCGGTATGCACCGTCTCCATCAGGGTGCGCAGGCGGGCGACGCGCTCCGCAGGTGGATAGCGCCAGGGTTCGGTCACCAGGGCTTCATCGAAGGTGTCCGCCAGCGGCTGGGTGCCCTGCAGACTGCCGCGCAGCTTGGCGAGGATGTTGTCGCGGGCGCTCATGGGCGTTTCTCCAGGTGGTCGCGGGCCAGTTCGTGCAGCGAGCGCGATGCCGGCCTGGGCGCGCTGTGGTGCTCCGTCCAGGGGCCGAGCTGGCCGGGGGTGAAGCGGCCGAAGCGGGTGGCCAGGTAGCTGAAGCCGCGATAGAGCAGCGGCGAGGTGTAGAGATTCTGCCAGGCATGCCAGGTCCAGCGCTCCCGGGCGGAGAACTTGCTGCCCTGGCCGCGCAACAGGTGCGGCTCGGCATTGGGCGCCTTGACGTTCTCTTCGCGCAGGCGCCGCAAGAGCGCCGGAATCGGGATCTTGACCGGACAGACCTCTCCGCAGGCACCGCACAGCGAGGAGGCGCTGGGATGGTCGGGCGCCTGCTCCAGGCCGACCAGGTGCGGGGTGATGATGGCGCCGATGGGGCCGGGATAGACTTCGCCATAGGCATGGCCGCCGATGCGGGTATAGACCGGGCAGTGGTTCATGCAGGCGCCGCAACGGATGCAGTTGAGGGTCTGGCGCAATTCGCTGTCGGCGAAGGCCTGGCTGCGGCCGTTGTCCAGCAGCACCAGGTGCACCTCGCGCGGTCCGTCCAGTTCCTCGGCCTTGCGCGGCCCGGAGATCATGTTGACGTAGGTGGTGATCGGCTGGCCCAGGGCCGAACGGGTCAGCAGCGACAGCAGTGGCACCACGTCGCGCAGGTTCTCCACCACCTTTTCGATACCGGTCACGGCGATGTGCACCGGCGGTACCGTGGTGGACATCCGCCCGTTGCCTTCGTTTTCCACCAGCAGCAGGGTGCCGGTCTCGGCCACGGCGAAGTTGACCCCGGAGATGCCGATGTCGGCCTCGAAGAATTTCTGCCGCAGCACCCGCCGACCGGTCTGGATGAGTTCGTCGACGTCGGTGGTGTAGGGCTCGGCGAGGTGCTCGTGGAAGAGGGTACCCACCTGCTGCCGGTTGAGGTGGATGGCCGGCATGATGATGTGCGAGGGCTTCTCGCCGGCGAGCTGGATGATGTACTCGCCCATGTCCGATTCCAGGCAGTCGATGCCCTGGGCGCCGAGGACGTGGTTCATGTCCATTTCTTCGCTGACCATGGACTTGCCCTTGATCAGCAGTTTGGCCGCATGGCGCTCGGCGATCTGCTGGACGATGGCGTTGGCTTCGGCCGTGGTCTCGGCCCAGTGCACCTGGACGCCATTGCGCTTGAGGTTGGCTTCCAGGCGTTCCAGCAGCTCCGGCAGCTTGGACAGCGCCCGGGCGCGGGTGCGATTGCCCAGTTCGCGCAGCCGCTCGCGCTCGTCGGCATCGCTCATGCTGGCCAGGCGCTTGGTCATCAGCGAATCCATGGCCGTGCGGAAGTTGCGTCTGAGCTGGTCGTCGCCCAGGGCCTGGCGGGCGCGCGTCTTGAAGGGGGGCGCCGCGCTGATGTCGGTGAGGGGGATCTTGAGCATCTCGTTCACGCTGCACCTCCGATACGGCGCCAGAGAAAGCTCGCCAGGTGTTCGCCACGCAGGGCGGCGCGCTGCTTTTCCAGGGCGCCATTGATGTTCATCAGGCAACCGCAGTCGGCGGTGAGCACCTGGGCCGCGCCGCTGTCCTGCAGGGCGCGGGTCTTGTCCGCCACCATGGCGCCGGAGATGTCCGGCATGCGTACCGAGAAGGTGCCGCCAAAACCGCAGCATTCGCTCTCGTGGTCATGGTCGACGCGCTCCACGGCCTGCAGCTGGCCGAGCAGGGCGCGGCCGTGCAGGTGGGTCTGCATCTCGCGGCGGGCGCTGCAGGAGGTGTGCAACGCCACCTTGGTCGGGGCGCCGCGATCCTGGTAGTCGACCTGGCAGACGTGCAGCAGGAATTCCGCCAGTTCGTAGGTGCGCTCGGCCAGATCCCGTACCTGCCGCAGGGTCTCGGGTTCGTCGGCGAACAGCTCGGCATAGTGATGGCGCAGCATCCCGGCGCAGGAGCCGGAGGGCACCACCACCGGCCAGGGCTCGGCGAACAGCGCCAGCTGGGTGCGCGCCACGGCGCGGGCTTCCTCGGTGTAGCCCGAGGTGTAGGCGGGCTGGCCGCAGCAACTCTGCGCCTGGGGGAAATTCACGCGGATGCCTTCGCGCTCCAGCAGGCGGATGCTGTCCATGCCGGCTTCGGGATAGAAGAGGTCCACCACGCAGGTGCCGAACAGATAGACCTGGGTCGGCTTCTGCGGCGGATAGGTCCGCGGCGGCGCCAGGGGCGGGGCGGTGCGGGTGGCGTTGGGGGCGGCGTTGTGGAAGAGGTCGGTCATCAGGATACTCCGGGTTGGCCCGGTTAAAAGAGAGCCGGCGGTGACCGGGGTCGCCGCCGGGAAACGCACGATCAGTGCACCAGCATGCCGGTGAACACATAGGCCTGCGCCAGGGTGATAAAGCCGACCAGCACGGCGAAGCCGATGCTGTGCCGTACGGTGAAGCGGAACAGGTCGGACTCCTTGCCCACCATGCCGGTGGCGGCGCAGGCCACGGCGATGGATTGCGGCGAGATCATCTTGCCGGTCACGCCGCCGGAGCTGTTGGCCGCCACCAGCAGGGTGTCGGAAACGCCGATCTGGTGCGCGGTGGTCGCCTGCAGCGAGCCGAACAGGGCATTGGACGAGGTATCCGAACCGGTCAGGAACACCCCTAGCCAGCCCAGCAGCGGCGAGAAGAAGGGGAACAGCGCGCCGGTACCGGCCAGCAGCAGGGCCAGGGTGGTGGACATGCCCGAGTAGTTGACGACGAAGGCGAAGGCCAGCACCAGGCCGATCGACAGGATCGGCTTGCGCAACTCCACCAGGGTTTCCCTGAACACGCCCAGGGCGGTCGAGGGCTTGATGCGGAAGATGGCCATGGAGATCAGCGCGGAGATCAGGATGGCGGTGCCGGAGGCCGACAGCAGGTCGAGCTTGTAGATCGCCGGCATCGGCGTCGGCGTGGCCACGATCGGCAGTGTCTTGAGCACCAGTTTGTCCAGGTAGGGCACCGGCACGTTGATCACCAGGGCATAGAGGGCACCGCCGGTGGTGAACAGCGCCTTGAAGGCCTTGGTGGTCCAGATCGTGACGACTACGGTCAGGATCAGGAACGGCGACCAGGCCTTGATCACGGTACCCAGGGAATGCTCCGGAGGCAGCCGGCCGCCGCCGCCGAAGCCGGCCCCGCCACCCAGCATGGCGGCGCCGCCACCACCGACCACGGCAGTGGCGCCCGCGGTGGCCTGCTGCGGCTGGCGCAGCTTGAGGTAGCTGGTGAGGGCGATCATGGCGGCCAGCGACGAGGTGATGTCGGGCAGTTCCGGACCGATGAAGTTGGAAGTCAGGTATTGGAACACGGCGAAGGTGCCGCCGCAGATCAGCGCCGGCTTCCAGGTTTCCCGCAGGCCGCGCATGCCGTCCATCATGAACATCAGCCACAGCGGCACCAGCAGCGACAGCAGCGGCAGCTGGCGACCGGTCATGGCGCCGATCTTGAAGGCGTCGATACCGGTCACCTGGCCGGCGACGATGGTCGGGATACCCAGGGCGCCGAAGGCCACCGGCGCGGTGTTGGCGATCAGGCAGAGCCCGGCCGCCTTCAGCGGATTGTGGCCGAGGCCCACCAGCAGGGCGGCGGTGATGGCCACCGGTGCGCCGAAGCCGGCCGCACCCTCGAGGAAGGCGCCAAAGCAGAAGCCGATCAGCAGCACCTGCAGGCGCTGGTCGTCGGTGATGGACAGCACCGAGCTGCGGATGATGTCGAACTGCCCGCACTTGACCGTCAGCTTGT
The DNA here is from genome assembly GCF_029959585.1 of Pseudomonas sp. PS02302. Lineage (NCBI taxonomy): Bacteria > Pseudomonadati > Pseudomonadota > Gammaproteobacteria > Pseudomonadales > Pseudomonadaceae > Pseudomonas > Pseudomonas sp. PS02302. The sequence goes on along the minus strand of NZ_JASCON010000031.1, from coordinate 48,773 downwards.
AGAGGAACACCGCCGTGACGATGATCCAGGCGATCGGCCAGAGGCCATAGAGGAAACCGTAGCCGGCCGAGGCCAGCGCCTTGTCCACCGGCATGCGATAGACGAACAGCGCGATGAGCAGGGCGATCGCCAGGGTGATGGCACCCGCCACATGGCCCTTGAGTCTCAGACCGGCGAGCGCGACGAAGAAGAACAGAATGGGCAGGGCGGCGACGAAGGCCGAAAGGCCCAGGCTGCCCAGGGGGAGATAGATCTGTTGCCAGGTATCCATCGGGTGCTCCTTGATTGTTTTTGTAGGGAGGCGGCAGGACGGGGTTGCACAAGATCGCGACCTGTGGCAAAAATTGGTAAGACCAATTTACAAGGGCGACTTCACGCACGTTAAGCGGGGTCTTTGCCCCTGTCAAACGCCTTGATCTGCGACTTTCGTCGGCCAGCACCGCCTGGCTGACGGACCCTCGCCACTGTCCGCGGCTTTTTTCGAGGTTTTTCATGGGGTTCGAACCGGTCAAGCAACGTCGTCTGTCGGACGACATCGTCAAGCACCTGGAGGCGCTGATCGCCGAAGGCTCGCTGCGCCCTGGCGAACGCCTGCCGGCCGAGCGGGTGCTGGCCGAGCGCTTCGGGGTATCGCGACCCTCGCTGCGCGAAGCCATCCAGAAGCTGATCGCGCGCGGCCTGCTGCTCAGTCGGCAGGGCGGTGGCACCTATGTCACCGAGGCGCTGAACAGTGCCTTCACCGATCCCCTGCTGCCGCTGCTGGAAAGCCGCGAGGAAACCCGCCGTGACCTGCTGGAGTTTCGCCACACCCTGGAAAGCGCCTGCGCCTACTACGCCGCCCAGCGCGCCACCGAGCCGGACCTGGCGCGGCTGACCCTGGCCTGGGAGCGCCTGGAGGACTGCTACCGCCGGCGCGACACCCTGACCCGGGAAGAGGAGGGCGAGGCCGACGCGGCCTTTCACCTGGCCATCGCCGAGGCCAGTCACAACGCCGTCTACCTGCATAGCATCCGCAGCCTGTTCGAATTGCTGCGCCACCACATGGTGACCAACATCGGCGGCATGCAGGCGCAACGGGGCGAAACCCGCGAGCACCTGCTGGAACAGCACCGATCGCTCTACCAGGCGATTGTCGCGGGTGAAGCGGAAACGGCACGCGAGGCGGCGAGCCGTCACCTGGGCTATGTGCGGGAGGTTCTGGAGGAGGCCGGTGCCATGGCAGGCCGTCTAGCACGGGCCAAACGGCGCGATGAGCGCTAAAAGGATCTGGCGAAAAACATCATGATGTCATTATGCTATTGCAATAAGTTATCCGTCCGCGGCTAAAGTTTAGCGTTCCAGAGCTGATAACCCGGTCACACCTTCCCGCCTTCGCTGGCGTCTAGACCGGTACCCTCCTGTGGAACACGCCTCTTCTTCGCCCTCGTTCATCGATCTTACCTTCACCCCTGCATTGCTCGGTGCCTGCGGTACCGGCGCGATCCTGTTCGTGGGCGGCGTGACGTCGACCACCCTGGCGCTGAGTGCCACCCAGGTGGTGCTCGCCGCCGGTCTGGGCTTCTGGCAGCTGCGTCGCGCCCAGGCGCGCCAGGCCGAGCGCGCGGCCGAGCAGGCCGTGAGCCAGAGTCCGGCCAGCGGTCGGGACGAAGCCCTCGAAGCCCTCTGCGTGGCGGTGCTGCCGGTGTGGTCCGAGCAGATCGAAGCGGCGCGCGCCCACACCGAGCAGGAAATCGTCAGCCTGACCAGTCGCTTCGCCGAACTGGCCGACCGCATCCACAGCGTCGCCGGCGCCGATCACGGCAGTGGCGATCGCCTGGTCAATCTCATGGCCAGCAGCCAGAACCAGCTCGATGGCATCCTGCACGCGCTGCGCGAAGCGCTGTCGAGCAAGGGCGCGCTGCTGGACGAGGTCAACGGCCTGGCCGGTCTGACCGAACAACTCAAGAGCATGGCCAAGGACGTCGGCGACGTGGCGCGCCAGACCAACCTGCTGGCCCTCAATGCCGCCATCGAAGCCGCCCGTGCCGGCGAAGCCGGGCGCGGTTTCGCGGTGGTCGCCGACGAGGTGCGCAAGCTCTCCACCCTGTCCGGCGATACCGGGCAGAAGATCGGCGAAACCGTGGAAACGGTGAACGGCGCCATTGCCCGCACCCTGGAACTGTCGCAGCTCCACGCCGAACGCGACACCGGCACCCTGAACCAGTCCGGCGAGACCATCGAGCAGGTCATCGGCACCTTTGGCGGCACCACCCGTGACGTGGTCGAGCGCAGCGATGCCCTGGCGAACAATGCCGCGGCCGTGGGCGGCGCCATTGCCGAGGTGCTGGTCGCCCTGCAATTCCAGGATCGCGTCAGCCAGATGCTCGGCCACATCCGTGACGACCAGGCGCGTCTCGAACGCCTGGTGATCGACCGTCGCGCCCTGGCCGCCAGCGGTCAGCCGCTGCCGACCCTCGACACCCGCGGCTGGCTCGCCGAGCTGGCCCGCACCTACACCATGGCCGAGCAGGTCGCCGTGCACCACGGCAAGCGACCGGCCGCCGCCGCTGCCGAATCCGATATCACGTTCTTTTAAGGAAAGCTGTCATGAGCAACAAGACCATTCTGATCGTCGACGACTCCATCTCCATCCGCCAGGTGGTGTCCATGACGCTGAAAAGCGCGGGCTATGACGTCATCGAAGGCTGCGATGGGCGCGACGCCCTGACCAAGCTGGACGGTCGCAAGGTGCACCTGATCATCAGCGACGTGAACATGCCCAACATGGACGGCATCACCTTCGTCACCGCGGCCAAGAAGCTGCCGGCCTACCGGTTCACCCCGGTGATCATGCTCACCACCGAATCCGATGCCGCCAAGAAAGCCGCCGGCCAGGCCGCCGGTGCCAAGGCCTGGATGGTCAAGCCGTTCCAGCCCGCGCAGATGCTGGCGGCGGTTTCCAAGCTGATCATGCCCTGATGGCCCTGGAGGCTGCCCCCATGAACGATGTCGTTCGTACCCGCTTGCCCCTCACCGGGCCGCTGACCATCTACACCGCGGCTGACAGCAAGCCGCTGCTGATGGAGCCCCTGACCGCCGGGGTCACCGTGGCGCTGGAACTGGCCGAGGTCGATGAATTCGACTCCGCCGGTCTGCAGTTGCTGCTGCTGGCCCACCGGGAGGCGCAGCGTCTGGGCGGCAGCCTGGAACTGGTCGACCCCAGCCCCGCCGTCACCGAACTGCTGGAGCTGGCAGGTCTTGCCGACTTCTTTACCGCGGCCGCCGCGGAAGGTGTTGCCGCATGAACATGGACGAGATCCTCAAGACCTTCATCGCCGAGAGCGAAGAATTGCTGCAGCAGATGGAAGCCGCGCTGCTGCAGATCGAGCAGGCGCCGGATGACGTCGAGCTGATCAATGCCATCTTCCGCGCCGCCCACACCATCAAGGGTTCGGCCGGTCTGTTCGGTCTGGACCATGTGGTGGCCTTCACCCATGTCGCCGAAAGCGTGCTCGACCGGATCCGCAGCAACGAGCTGGCCTTCGACGAGACCCTGTCGGCGCTGTTCCTGGAGGTCTGCGACCACCTCAACGGCCTGATCGCCCGGGTGTCGTCCGGCAGCGAGCCCGAGGCCGACTTCCAGGCCGCCGGCGCCGTGCTGGTGCAGCGCCTGGAGCACTATCTGCAGCCGAGCGCCAAGGCGGCCCAGCCGGTCGCGGCCGCCCGTACCCTGGCGGCACCGGTCGATGGCGTCGCCGCTGGCCACTGGCACCTGTCGCTGCGCTTCGGTCCGGACATGCTGCGCAACGGCATGGATCCGCTGGCCTTCGTGCGCTACCTCAACAGCTTTGGCCGCATCGTCAACATCGTCACCCTGACCGATGCCATCCCGGCCGCGGCGGACATGGATCCCGAGACCTGCTACCTGGGCTTCGAGGTTGCCTTCGACAGCGACGCCGACAAGGCGACCATTGAGGCGGCCTTCGAATTCGTCCGCGAAGACAGCCAGATCCGCATCCTGCCGCCGCACAGCCGCAGCAGCGACTACTGCCAGCTGATCGACGATCTGGCCGAGGAAGACCTGCGCCTGGGCGAGATCCTGGTGCGCTGCGGTACCCTGACTGCCACCGAGCTGGACGAGGTGCTGCGCCGCCAGGCCGATCCGGCCACCCCACGCCAGCCTATCGGCGAAGCCCTGGTGGAAGCTCAGCTGGTCAATCCGCCGGTGGTGGATGCGGCCCTGAACAAGCAGCGCAAGATCAAGGAGCAGCGCGCGCCGGCGGGCGAAGGCCAGCTGATCCGCATCGACGCGACCAAGCTCGACCAGCTGATCGACCTCATCGGCGAGTTGATCATCGCCGGTGCCGGGACCCAGCTGATCGCCCAGCAGAGCGGCCTGGCGGCCCTGGTGGAATCCACCGGGGTGCTGTCGCGCCTGGTGGAAGAGGTGCGGGACACCGCCCTGACCCTGCGCATGGTGCAGATCGGTACCACCTTCAACCGCTTCCAGCGGGTGGTCCGCGACGTCTCCAAGGAGATCGGCAAGGACATCGCCCTGCGCATCAGCGGCGGCGAGACCGAACTGGACAAGACCGTGGTGGAAAAGATCGGCGATCCGCTGACCCACCTGATCCGCAACGCCATGGACCACGGCATCGAATCCGCCGAGCTGCGCCTGGCGCGTGGCAAGCCGGCCCAGGGCACCGTGGGGCTGAACGCCTATCACGAGGCCAGCAGCATCGTCATCCAGGTCACCGACGACGGTGGCGGTCTGTCGCGCGAGCGCATCCTGCGCAAGGCGACCGAGCGCGGCCTGATCGCCGAAGGCCAGGTGCTGGCCGACAAGGACGTGTTCAACCTGATCTTCGAACCGGGTTTCTCCACCGCCGAGCAGATCAGCAACCTGTCCGGTCGCGGCGTCGGCATGGACGTGGTGAAAAAGAACATCACCGCCCTGCGCGGCAGCGTCGACCTCACCAGCGAGGAGGGCCGCGGCACCACGGTGACCATCCGCCTGCCGCTGACCCTGGCGATCATCGACGGCTTCCTCATCGGCGTCGGCAAGGCCACCTACGTGGTGCCCCTGGAAGCGGTGGAGGAGTGCATCGAGCTGACCGAGGCGGCCAGTGTCCAGGCCAACGGCAACGACTACCTCGACCTGCGCGGCGAGGTGCTGCCGGTGCTGCGCCTGCGCCAGCTGTTCACCATCGAGGAAGCCCCGCCGCGGCGGCAGAACGTTGTGGTGGTGCGCTATGCCGGCCAGCGCGCCGGCCTGGTGGTCGATCAGCTGCTCGGCGAATTCCAGACCGTGATCAAGCCGCTCGGTCCGCTGTTCGGCCACAACCGCAGCCTCGGCGGTTTCACCATCCTGGGTACCGGTGCCGTGGCGCTGATCCTCAACGTGCCCGGCCTGATTGGCGAAGCCGCGTCCACCGGCACCGCTGCTGCAGTCCTCGCACCCGTGCTGACCTAACTGAACCGACCCGACTTGACCTGACCGACAAGGATTTAGAGTCCATGACCGTTACCAAACGCATGTCCCTGCTGGTCCTCTCCGCGCTGCTGGGGATCATTCTCCTGGCAGGGCTGGCCTACTACCAATTGCACCAGGTCTTCGAACGGGCCAATTTCGGCAACAACGATACCGTGCCGGCCATCCTGGGCATCGACGCCGTCGACGCCCATTCCGCCGATGTCATCACCAACATCTATCGACATCTCGCCGCCGACGGTGATGCCGCCACCCAGAAGGCCGAAAAGGAACTCAGCGAATCGCAGCGGCTGACCGATGAGGCACTCAAGGCTTACGAGGGGCAGATCTCCGACGACACCGACAAGCGTCTGTGGGAAGACGACAGACAGGCGATCGCCGCGCTCAACCAGCTCGCGGCCAAGGTGATCCCGCTGTCGCGCGCCAGCCAGGATGACGAGGTCAAGCGGCTGCTGGGCGAAAACCAGGAGATCATCACCCATGTGGGTGATGTCCTCGACGCCCATCGCCTCTATAACCAGAAGCTGGGAACCGAGCAGTCCAACCTGGCGGAGGGCACGCTCAATCAGGCCACGCTGCTGTCGGTCGGCATTTCCCTGGCCACCCTGCTGCTGATCGGCCTGCTCGGCTTCTTCATCACCCGCAACCTGCTGCGTCAGCTCGGCGGCGAGCCGGCCGAGGTGGCCAAGGTCGCCAACCGCACCGCCGCGGGCGACCTGCCCGACGATCTGCAGCTGCGCGCCGGCGACGATTCCAGCCTGATGGCCGCCATGCAGCGCATGGTGGTGACCCTGCGCGGTCTGGTGCAGGAGATGAGCACCATGGCCAGCGAGCACGATCGCGGCGAGACCGACAAACGCATCCCGCTGGAGCGCTTCCAGGGCACCTTCCGCAACGTCGCCGAAGGCGTCAACGCCATGGTCGCCGGTCACCTGAGCGATTCGGCCAAGGCCATGGCCTGCGTCAAAAGCTTCGGCGAAGGCGATCTGGCCGCGCCGCTGGAGCGTTTCCCCGGCAAGAAGGCGGTGATCAACGACAACCTCGAGCAGGTGCGCGACAACATCCATTTGCTGGTCGCGGAGATGGTGCAGCTGTCCGCCGCCCATGATCGCGGCGACACCGATGCCCGCATCCCCGTCGAGCGCTTCCAGGGCACCTTCCGCGGCATGGCCGAAGGCGTCAACGCCATGGTCGCCGGTCACCTGAGCGATTCCGCCAAGGCCATGGCCTGCGTCAAGCGCTTCGGCGAAGGCGATCTGTCGGTGGCGCTGGAGCGCTTCCCCGGGCAGAAGGCGGTGATCAACGACAACCTCGAACAGGTCCGCGGCAACATCCAGCGCCTGGTCGAAGACGCCAACCAGTTGAGCCAGGCGGCCATGGCCGGTCGTCTCGATACCCGTGCCGACGCCAGTGCCCACCAGGGTGATTTCCGCCGCATCGTCGCCGGCATCAACGGCACCCTCGACGCCATCGTCGCCCCGGTCAACGAGGCCCTGGTCGTGATGGCCGGGCTTTCCCAGGGTGACCTGAGCCGTACCGTGCGCGGCGACTACCAGGGTCAGCTGCTGGAACTCAAGGAGTCGATCAACGGCACCGTCGGCAAGCTGAACCAGATCATCGGCGACGTGCGCCTGTCGGCCGATGCCCTGGCCAGCGCCTCGGAAGAGATCTCCGCCACCGCCCAGAGCATGAGCCAGGCCAGCACCGAACAGGCAGCCTCGGTCGAGGAGACCAGCGCCAGCGTCGAGCAGATGTCGTCCTCCATCGCCCAGAACACCGAGAACGCCAAGATCACCGACGGCATGGCCGGCAAGGCCGCGCGGGAAGCCGGCGAGGGCGGTCAGGCGGTCGGCGAGACGCTGGTGGCCATGAAGACCATCGCCGACAAGATCGGCATCGTCGACGACATCGCCTACCAGACCAACCTGCTGGCGCTCAACGCCGCCATCGAGGCGGCCCGCGCCGGCGAACACGGCAAGGGTTTCGCCGTGGTGGCCGCCGAGGTGCGCAAGCTGGCCGAACGCAGCCAGGTCGCCGCCCAGGAGATCGGCACCGTGGCCAAGAGCAGCGTGGCCCTCGCCGAGCGCGCCGGCACCCTGCTGGACCAGATGGTGCCGTCCATCAGCAAGACCTCCGACCTGGTGCAGGAAATCGCCGCCGCCAGCGAAGAGCAGAGCAGCGGGGTGAGCCAGATCAACGGCGCGATGCTGCAACTGAGCCAGATCACCCAGCAGAACGCCTCGGCGTCCGAAGAACTGGCTGCCACCGCCGAGGAAATGAGTACTCAGGCCGAGCAGCTGCAACGCCTGATGGGCTTCTTCAATACCGGCGAAGGCCGGGTAGTACAGGACCTGGAGCGGGCGCTGGAGGCTTCGCGGCCCCGCGCCACGCGGGTCCCGGGCAAGGCCCTGCGTACGGGTACCTCGGGCGTGCCTGACGGCTACGTCCCCTTCGAATCCTGATCCCTATCCAACGGCCACCTGCGGGTGGCCTTTTTGAGACCATCGACATGACCGTCATCAAGAAAATGCTGCTCCTGGTGCTGTCCGCGCTATTGGGCATCCTGGTGCTGGCCGGCACCGGGCAATACGAAATCGACCAGGTGTTCCAGGCGGCCAACTACGGCAACGACAACACCGTTCCCAGCCTCAAGGCGCTCGGCGAGGTCAACGACAGCCGCTCCGACTACGTGGTGGGCATCTATCGCCACGTGCTGTCGACCAGCGCTGAAACCATGACTACCGTCGAGCAGGACCTGGCCGCGGCCAAGGAGCGTATCGGCCAGAATCTCGGCAAGTACGAGACGCTGGTTTCGGACGACCGCGACCGTGGGCTGCTGGCCGCCGATCGCGCCGCCTTCACGGCGCTGTTCAGCCTCGGCGACCAGGTCATTGCCCTGTCGCGGCAGAATCGCAACGAAGATGCCCAGGCCCTGATGCGCAGCCGCACCGACGTGATGCTGGCGATCAACAAGGCCCTCGACGAACACGTCAGCTACAACCAGACCCTGGCGCTGCAAGGCGTTCAGGTCGCCCAGAAGACCAAGGTCGAGGCCACCTGGCTGGCCCTGGGCATTGCCCTGGCAACCCTGCTGGCGGTGGCCCTGCTGGGCTTCTTCATCACCCGCAATCTGCTGCGTCAGCTGGGCGGTGAGCCCGCGGCCGTGGCAACCCTGGCCGGGCGCGTGGCCGCCGGCGATCTGCCCGACGACATCAAGCTGCGCGGTGACGACAAGACCAGCCTGATGGCGGCCATGCAGAACATGGTCACCACCCTGCGCGGCCTGATCAGCGAAATGAGCAGCATGTCGGCTGCCCATGACCGCGGCGAAACCGTGGTGCGCATTCCGGCCGAGCGCTTCCAGGGCGCCTATCGCAACATGGCCGAAGGGGTCAACGGCATGGTCGCCGGGCACCTGAGCGATTCCGCCAAGGCCATGGCCTGCGTCAAGAGCTTCGGCGAAGGCGATCTGTCGGTGCAGCTGGAGCGCTTCCCCGGGCAGAAGGCGGTGATCAACGACAACCTCGAACAGGTCCGCGGCAACATCCAGCGCCTGGTCGAAGACGCCAACCAGCTGAGCCAGGCGGCCATGGCCGGTCGCCTGGACACCCGCGCCGATGCCAGTGCCCACCAGGGTGACTTCCGCCGCATCGTCGCCGGGATCAACGGCACCCTCGACGCCATCGTCGCGCCGGTCAACGAAGCCATGGGCGTGATGGCCGGGCTCTCCCAGGGCGACCTGAGCCGCACCGTGCGCGGTGACTACCAGGGTCAGCTGCTGGAGCTCAAGGAATCGATCAACGGCACCGTCGGCAAGCTGAACCAGATCATCGGCGACGTGCGCCTGTCGGCCGATGCCCTGGCCAGCGCCTCGGAAGAGATCTCCGCCACCGCCCAGAGCATGAGCCAGGCCAGCACCGAACAGGCCGCCTCGGTCGAGGAGACCAGCGCCAGCGTCGAGCAGATGTCGGCCTCCATCGCCCAGAACACCGAGAACGCCAAGGTCACCGACGGCATGGCCGGCAAGGCCGCGCGCGAGGCCAACGAAGGCGGCGAAGCGGTGGGTGAGACCCTGGTGGCCATGAAGACCATCGCCGAGAAGATCGGCATCGTCGACGACATCGCCTACCAGACCAACCTGCTGGCGCTCAACGCTGCCATCGAAGCGGCCCGCGCCGGCGAGCATGGGAAAGGTTTCGCCGTGGTGGCCGCCGAGGTGCGCAAGCTGGCCGAACGCAGCCAGGTCGCCGCCCAGGAAATCGGCACCGTGGCCAAGAGCAGCGTGGCCCTGGCCGAGCGCGCCGGGTCACTGCTCGACGAAATGGTACCGTCCATCAGCAAGACCTCCGATCTGGTACAGGAAATCGCCGCTGCGTCCGAAGAACAGAGTAGCGGAGTCACTCAGATCAATAGCGCCATGCTGCAACTCAACCAGATCACCCAACAGAACGCCTCGGCCTCGGAAGAGCTGGCCGCGACCGCCGAAGAAATGAGCGGTCAGGCCGAGCAGCTGCAGCGCCTGATGGGCTTCTTCCACACCGGCGATGGTCGTGCGGTCCAGGACCTGGAGCGTGCCATCGAGCAGACGCGCCCGGCCGTGAGCCGCGCGGCCCAGCCGACCCTGCGGCGTTCCCAGATGGCCGCGGGCGGCCTGCCGGACGGTTACGTCCGCTTCCCGGAGTAATGGCTTCATGACTGCCCTGACCCTTGGCGACATCGCCCATGAACACCTCGGCCATCAGCACCTGACCTTCGTGGTCGACGGTGAGACCTACGCCGTGGATACCCTCGCGGTGCGCGAGATCATCGAGTTCGGCCAGCTGACCCAGGTCCCGCTGATGCCGGCCTGCATTCGCGGGGTGATCAATCTGCGCGGCGCGGTGGTCCCGGTGGTCGATCTGGAGGCCCGCTTCGGCGGCCGACCGACCCGGGTCGGCCCGCGGACCTGCATCGTGATCCTGGAAGTGTGCGCCGACGAAGACACCCAGGTGCTGGGGGTGGTGGTGGATGCGGTCAGCGAGGTGCTGGAAATCGCCGCGGCGGACATCCGTCCGGCGCCGGCCTTTGGCAGTCGCCTGGCGCCGCACTTCATCGCCGGCATGGTCAAGTCCGAAGACGGCTTCCTGACCCTGCTCGACGTGGCCCAGGTCCTCGACGTACAGGAACTGGCGAACCTGGCCCAGGCCGCCAGCTGAAAGACCCCCGCATTGCCATGGGCGACGGTAACCGGCGCCTCTTAAACGAAGCAGTTTTAACCGGCGCCGGAGGCGCTTCCACCATGCTGAACTCACTTCGCGTCTCGACCAAGCTGGCGCTCGGCTTCGGGGCTGCCATCCTCATGCTGCTGCTGGTCATGGGCGTCGCCCTGCTGAACATGGGAACCATGAAGGACTCGGCCGACAACATGTCGAAATTCGGTTTCCCCATGACCGTCCAGGCCAACACCCTGGTGCGCAACACCCTGGACAGCGGGCGCCTGATGCGCAACCTGCTGCTGCTGGACGATGAGCGCGCCCTGGCCAAGACCAAGGAAGACATTGCCAAGGTCCGCTCCGGCAACGCAGAGATCCTCGCCGATCTGCAAAAGAAGATCGTCAGTGAGGAAGGCAAGCAGAAGCTGGCGGCTGCCACGGACGCGCGTCAGCGCCTGCAGGACAAGTACGGCGAATTCTTTCGCCTGCTGGACACCGACCGTGGCCAGGCCCGGGACTATCTGCTGAATGTCTTCGCGCCCAACAACAACGAGCTGGTCGCCGCCCTCGGCGCCCTGAACGACCTGCAGGCCCAGCGCATGCAGGAAGCCGGTGAAGCGGCGACCGACGCCTACGTCGATGCCCGCAACCTGATGCTGGCCATCGGCGCGGTGGCGACCCTGATCGCGGTCCTGCTCGGCTACCTGATCACCCGCAGCCTGATCCGGCAGCTGGGTGGCGAACCGGCCTATGCCGCCGAGGTGGTGCAGCGCGTCGCCCGTGGCGACCTGAGCGTCGAGGTGGCGACCCGCGAAGGCGACACCACCAGCATGCTGGCCTCCGTGCGCACCATGACCACCACCCTGGCGCAGATCATCAGCGACGTGCGCAGCTCGGCCGATGGCCTGGCCAGCGCCTCGGAAGAGGTCTCGGCCACCGCCCAGAGCATGAGCCAGGCCAGCACCGAGCAGGCGGCCTCGGTCGAGGAGACCAGCGCCAGCATCGAACAGATGTCGGCCTCCATCGCCCAGAACACCGAGAACGCCAAGGTCACCGATGGCATGGCCGGCAAGGCCGCGCGGGAAGCGGACGAGGGCGGCCAGGCCGTGCGCGAGACCCTGGTGGCCATGAAGACCATCGCCGAGAAGATCGGCATCGTCGACGACATCGCCTACCAGACCAACCTGCTGGCGCTCAACGCCGCCATCGAAGCCGCCCGCGCCGGCGAGCACGGCAAGGGCTTCGCCGTGGTGGCCGCCGAGGTGCGCAAGCTGGCTGAGCGCAGCCAGGTCGCCGCCCAGGAAATCGGCACCGTGGCCAAGAGCAGCGTGGCCCTGGCCGAGCGCGCCGGATCGCTGCTGGGCGAGATGGTGCCCTCCATCAACAAGACCTCCGACCTGGTGCAGGAAATCACCGCGGCTTCCGAAGAGCAAAGCGCCGGGGTCGAGCAGATCAATGGCGCCATGCTGCAACTGAGCCAGATCACCCAGCAGAACGCCTCGGCGTCCGAAGAGCTGGCCGCCACCGCGGAAGAGATGAGCGGCCAGGCCGAGCAGCTCCAGCAGATGATGGAATACTTCACCCTGAGCGGTTCGCCGGTGGCGCAGCAGGTTGCCCGTCCCGGCGCCAAGCGCTCGGGCCCGAGCCTGGCCGAGCGCACCTCGGCGCTGATCGACTCGCCCCGTCGCGCGCCCCGTGGCAGCGTGCCGGCCGGTTTCGCCCGTTTCGAGGAGCACGCCTGATGCTATTGCGCCAGTTTCTGACCTTTCAGCTCGCCGGTGATCTCTACGGCGTGAACACCGGCTGCGTGCGGGAGATCATCGAGTACGGCGCGGTCACCACGGTGCCCATGCTGCCGCCGGCCATCCGTGGCGTCATAAACCTGCGCGGCGCCGCCGTGCCGGTCATGGACCTCGGTGTGCGCTTTCGCAACGAGGTAACCGAGACCTCCCGCCGCAGCTGCATCGTTGTGCTGGAGATCCAGGTCGACGGTGGCCCCCAGGTGTTCGGCATCGTGGTGGACGCGGTCTGCGAGGTGCTGGAGATCGGCGCCGACGGCATCGAGCCGGCGCCGCGCTTCGGCGCTTCGATCCGCACCGATTTCATCCTCGGCATGGCCAAGCAGGGTGCCGGCTTCGTCATCCTGCTCGACATGGATCGGGTGCTGGGCGCAGACGATCTCGCCCAGCTCGCCGCCATGACGGCTGCCTGAGTCGCGAACCATGGAACTCCCCGCGCTGACCGACAGCGAATTCCGCCAGTTTCGCAGCTTCATCTTCCGGGTCGCCGGCATCAGCATGTCCGATGCCAAGCGCCCGCTGGTGAGCGGTCGCCTGGCCAAGCGCGTGCGCCAGCGCGGCACGCCCAGCTACGACGCCTATTTCCAGCTGATCCAGCGCGACCAGGCGGAATGCCAGATGGCGGTCGATCTGCTGACCACCAACGAAACCTACTTCTTTCGCGAGCCCAAGCACTTCGACTTCCTGCGCGAGCAGGTGCTGCCGAACTGGGAAAGGCGCCAGCCGTTGCGGCTGTGGAGCGGCGCCTGCTCCTCGGGTGAGGAGCCCTATACGCTGGCCATGACCCTGGCCGAAGGACTGGGCGAGCGCCCCTGGGAGATCGTCGCCTCCGACCTCAGCACCCGGGTGCTGGCCAAGGCGCGCAATGCCCAGTATCCGCTCGCCGAAGCCGAAAATATCCCGCCGGCGCTGTTGCGGCGTTACTGCTTCAAGGGCGTAGGCGACAACGACGGTACCTTTCTGGTGGATCCACGCCTGACCGCGCGGATCGCCTTTCGCCAGATCAATCTGAACAATTCTCTGCCGGAGCTGGGCACCTTCGACATCATCTTCCTGCGCAACGTGATGATCTACTTCGACGTGCCCACCAAGCGCCAGGTGGTGGCCCGCCTGGTCCGCCACCTGCGACCCGGGGGCTATTTCTTCGTCAGCCATTCCGAGAGCCTCAACGGGGTAACCGACGCCCTGAAAATGGTCAGTCCTTCCATCTATCAACGTCCGCTCTAGCCATGGCAGCCGCGCCGGAGCTGTTTCTGCGTCCAGGCGAATGGTACTTCGGCCAGGGCGAGGTGCGGATCCGGACCATCCTGGGCTCCTGCGTGTCCTTCGTCTTCTGGCATCCGCGGCGCCGCCTCGGCGGCATGACCCATGCGCTGTTGCCCAGGCGCCAGCGCGCCGCGCCTGGCGCGCCCGCCGACGGTCACTATGTCGACGAATCCCTGCAGTTGCTGCTGGGGGCTATCGCTCGCCACGGCGGTGATCTGCCTGGTTACCAGGTGCACCTCTACGGCGGCGGCAACATGTTTCCCCAGCTCCTGCGCGATCGCGTCCGCAGCATCGGCGACGTCAACGTCGAGGCGGCGCTGGCGCAGCTGGCCCAGGCCGGTATCCACTCGGTGCGGACCCATGTCCGCGGCGCCGGCCATCGCAAACTGTCCCTGGACCTCGTCGACGGCCGGGTGCTCATGCAACAGGTGGAGCTACCCTATGTTCCGCCGCTTACGAGACTTACTCCATGAATAAGATCAAGGTCCTTATCGTCGACGACTCCGCCGTGGTGCGGCAGGTGCTCGCCCAGAGTCTCGCGGAGGATCCGGCCATCGAGGTGCTGGGGGTCGCCGCCGACCCGGTGTTCGCCCAGGACAAGATGCGCAAGCAGTGGCCCGACGTCATCGTGCTGGACGTGGAGATGCCACGCATGGACGGCATCACCTTTCTCAAGAAGATCATGGCCGAGCGCCCGACCCCGGTGGTGATCTGCTCGACCCTGACCGAGAAAGGCGCCGCCACCACCCTGCAGGCCATGGCTGCCGGGGCGGTCAGCATCGTCACCAAGCCCCAGGCCAATCTCAAGCAGTTCCTCAAGGACGCCTCGGACGACCTCACCAGCGCGGTCAAGGCCGCCGCCCGGGCCAATCTCAAGCGCCTGGCGCCCCGTGGCGTGCCGGTGGTGCCGACGCCCAAGCTCAGCGCCGACGCCATCCTGCCGGCCGGCGGCAGCCCGGCCATGGCGCGCACCACCGAGCGCATCGTCGCCCTGGGTACCTCCACTGGCGGGACCCAGGCCCTGGAAGCGGTGCTGACCTCGCTGCCGCGGGTCTGCCCGGGCATCGTCGTGGTCCAGCACATGCCCGAGCGCTTCACCGCCGCCTTCGCCGAGCGCCTGGATCGCCTCTGCGAGCTGGAGGTGCACGAAGCCCGGCATGGCGATCGGGTCCTGCCGGGGCGGGTGCTGATCGCCCCGGGCGGTCGCCACATGCTGCTCAAGCGCAGTGGTGCCCAGTATCAGGTGGACGTGGTCGACGGTCCGCCGGTGAGTCGTCATCGCCCCTCGGTGGACGTGCTGTTCCGCTCGGTGGCGCGGGCCGCCGGCAGCAATGCCCTGGGTATCATCATGACCGGCATGGGCGACGACGGCGCCCGCGGCCTCAAGGAGCTGCGTGACGTCGGCGGCCGTACCCTCGGCCAGGACGAAGACAGCTGCGTGGTCTACGGCATGCCCAAGGAAGCCATGAAGCTCGGCGCGGTGGAGCAGGAAATCGGCCTCGGCCAGATCGCCGCCGCCATTCTCAAAGGTGGGGTCTAGACGAACTTGCGGGGCAGGCGGGACTCCAAGCGCGAGCACGCGAGGAGAGCCCCATGTTCGACATCTGCCATTGGATCAATGAACCCGAGACCTGGCTGGCCGAGCCCGAGCGGCTGCGGGTCATCACCGATCGCCACAGCGACTTCTGGCGTCAGACCCACGACGGCGCCGAGCGCCACAGCGGTCACTTCTTCGGCGCCCGGGTCACCAGTGGCTTCACCGCCCAGCTGCGGGTGGCGGCGCGCTGCAAGAACCAGGGCGACCACGCCGGGCTGATGGTGCGGATCGATGAGCAGCAGTGGCTGCGCGTCGGCATCGGCTACTTCGACGATAGCCCCCAGCTGCTCAGCGTCCTGACCCTGGGACGCTCGGATCTGGCCGTGGGCGCCCCCCTGGGGGAGCGCGAGGAAGTGTGGCTGAGGGTCACCCTGACCCAGGGCACCCTGCGGGTCCAGGCCTCGTTCGACGGTCAGCGTTGGCCGTTGCTGCGCCTGGCCAGCCTGCCAGCGGCCGCGGAATACCGGGTCGGCCCGGTGTGCGGCACCCCGGAGCGGGGCGGCATGGAAGTGGCGTTCAGCGAGTTCAGTCTGCAAGCCCCGCTGCAACGAGGCCTGGCCGATCTGAGTTGAAGCGGGGAAGGGTGGCTCAGCCGACGGTGACGGGGGGCAGTTCCACCTGTTGCACCTGCACCGGCTTGCGCGGCGCGACCACCTTGGCGACGCCGTCGACGACCTTGTCACCGTGCTGGTTGAACACCCGGGTAGCCAGGTTCACGCGAAACTTCGGCAGCTTTTCCAGCACCTCGATTTCCACCGTCAGGGTATCGCCCAGCTTGACCGGCTTTTCGAAGGTCATGGTCTGGTCGACATAGAGGGTACCCGGTCCCGGCAGGTTGCAGGCCACCGCGGCGCTGATCAGGGCGCCACTGAGCATGCCGTGGGCGATGGGCTCGCGAAACAGCGTCTTGGCGGCGAATTCGGCGTCCAGGTGCAGCGGGTTGCAGTCGCCGGAGACGGCGGCGAACAGCAGCACGTCGCGCGCCTCGATAGTGCGGGTCACGGTCACCTTCTGGCCGATTTCGAGGGCTTCATAAGGGATGTTTTCGGTCAGGCTCATGAAGCGCTCCGGCAGCTGTGACAGGGCGGCGGACGCCGCGAAGCCGGGCATTCTACCCAGCCTCGCCGCCGGAGGCTAATCACCTCCCGGAAAAGCCGGCGGAGAGCGTGACCGTAATTGACCATATGGTCATTAGGTGACGTTAAGGGCGGATATTGATGCTGTTGCGGGCTAGGCAAAACTGCTAGGCTCGCAGGGCCGGTTCAGCGCTGATCACGGCACGCCAACGAACAATAACCATAGAGCGGGAGCGGGCTGCATGATGCCGAATTTCTGGAGTGACAAATATCCCGAGGGCATCCAGACAGACATAGACCTGGACCGTTATCGCAACGTCCTGGCGGTATTTCGCGAGGCCTGCCAGACCTACGCCGAGCGCCCGGCGTTCAGCAATCTGGGGCGGACGCTGAGCTACCGCGAACTCTATGAATTGTCCGGCCAGTTCGCCGCCTATCTGCAAAAGCACACCGACCTGCAACCCGGCGATCGCATCGCCGTGCAGATGCCCAACGTGCTGCAGTACCCGGTGGTGGTCTTTGGCGCCATGCGCGCCGGCCTGGTGGTGGTCAACACCAACCCCCTCTATACCGCCCGCGAGATGCAGCACCAGTTCAAGGATTCCGGCGCCCGGGCGCTGGTCTGCCTGGCCAACATGGCGCACCTGGCCGAACAAGTGCTGCCGCAGACCGATATCCGCCACGTCATCATCACCGAGGTTGGTGACCTGCTGCCGACCTTCAAGCGCCTGCTGGTCAACGCCGTGGTCCGCCATGTCAAGAAGATGGTGCCGGCCTATCGCATTCCCCATTCCATCCGCTTCGTCGATGCCATGACCAAGGGCGAGCACGTCGATTTCGTCGACGCCGATCCGGCGGCGGAGGACGTCGCCGTGCTGCAGTACACCGGCGGCACCACCGGCATCGCCAAGGGCGCCATGCTGACCCACCGCAATCTGGTGGCCAACATGCTGCAGTGCCAGGTGCTGATGACCAAGTACCTGGGCGGCGGTGCCCAGGTCATGATCGCGCCGCTGCCGCTCTACCACATCTATGCCTTCACCATTCACTGCATGGCCATGCTGATCCAGGGCAACCACAATGTCCTGATCACCAATCCGCGCGACCTGCCGGCGCTGGTCAAGGAACTCAGGCAGTGGCGCTTCAACGGCTTCGTCGGTCTCAACACCCTGTTCGCCGCCCTGTGCAACAGCGAGGATTTCCGCCAGCTGGATTTCTCCCAGCTCAAGGTGACCTTTTCCGGCGGCATGGCGCTGCAGCAATCCGTGGCCCTGCGCTGGGAAGAGGTCACCGGCTGCGGCATCTGCGAAGGCTACGGCATGACCGAGACCAGTCCGGTGGTGAGCTTCAATCCGCTGGAGCGTCGCCGGCTGGGCACCATCGGCATGCCGGTGCCGGGCACCGACTGCAAGGTGGTGGATGCCGATGGCGTGGCCCAGGGCTTCGACACCCCCGGCGAGTTGTGCGTCAAGGGCCCCCAGGTCATGAAGGGCTACTGGCTGAGACCCGAGGCCACCGCCGAGGTGCTGGATGCCGAGGGCTGGCTGCGTACCGGCGACATCGCCGTGATCGAGCCGGATGGTTACCTGCGCATTGTCGACCGCAAGAAGGACATGATTCTGGTGTCCGGCTTCAACGTCTATCCCAACGAGCTGGAAGAGGTGCTCTCCCAGCTGCCCGGGGTGATGCAGTGCGCGGCCATCGGCATTCCCGACGAGGTGGCGGGGGAGAAGATCAAGGTGTTCGTGGTGCCCAAACCCGGTGCGTCCCTGACCACCGAGCAGGTGCTCAAGCACATGCACGACAACGTCACCGGCTACAAGCGACCCAAGCTGGTGGAATTCCGCGACAGCCTGCCGACCACCAACGTCGGCAAGATCCTGCGTCGCGAACTGCGTGACGCCGAACTCAAGAAGGCGTAACAGGACGCCACTACGTCCCCTGCGCCGCTACCTCTCGTCGACTGGTAGCGGTGCCGCTGGTTTCCAAGCATGGTTTTCGCAAGAGGTTCGGGTATAAACCGCAGGCGGCATTTTGCCGTCATCTCTCCGACCTCTTTCCTTGAGGACACACCATGCGAATTAGCGTACGCCAGGCCTTGCTGGGCCTCTTCCTGCTGGGCTCCAGCGTGCTCGGTCAGGTCCAGGCCGGTGAACCCATCCGCGTCCTGTTCGTGGGCAACAGCTACACCTTCGTCAACGATCTGCCGGCAATGGTCCGTCAAATGTCCGTCGAGGCCGGTCAGTCGCGTCCGCTGGACGTTAAGCATGTGACCTTCAGCGGCGCCAGCCTCGAGGAACACTGGAAGCGCCACGACGTGCAGGACGAGCTGGCCAAGGCCAACTACGACTACGTGGTGATCCAGGATCACAGCATGATGCCGGTGAAGAATCCGGACCTCACCCGTCAGTACGTACGCCTGATCGCCGATCTGGCGCGCAAGGACGGCGCCCAGCCGATCCTCTACCTGACCTGGGCCCGGCAGAACAACCCGACCATGCAGGCGCAGCTGGACAGCGTCTACACCCCCCTGGCCAAGGAGACCGGCGCGCTGCTGGCCCCGGTGGGCCAGGCCTGGCAGAAGGCCCTGGCCGATCAGCCGCAGCCCGGGCTGTTCCTGCCCGACGGCAGCCATCCGTCCTTTACCGGCACCTACCTGACCGCCTCGGTCTTCTATGCGCTGATCTACGGCACCCGTCCGCCGCTGCCGGCCGCCGGCGAAAAGATCAAGTTCGATCACGCCGATCCCGCCGATCTGCAACAGGACGCCTGGAAGGCCCTGCAGTCCCTGGACATGGCCCTGCGCACGCCGCCGGCCAAGCTGAACGTAGCCAGCGTCCAGGCCAAGCGCTAATGCGCTACCGCCCTTGCGCGACCAGGCGTCGCGCAAGGGCAGGCAACCCGGCGGTTTTCCACCCGCCGTTCTTGTAAAGCCCCGCCGCACCCCCCAACTCTTTTACACTTACCGGTCCAAACGACCGCCGTCGAAAGAGTTTCATGACCGATACCCCCGCCGTTGCCCGTCTCACCGCCAACCTGGATCAGGCCTTCAACGCCGATCGCCATCGCCTGCGGCGCCAGCTCCAGGCCCTGCAGAAACAACCCGATGCGGTCCGCGAAGCCCAGTGGCTGGAGCGTTTCCAGGCGTCCTGTGCCAAGGTCGAGGCACGGCGTGCCAGCGTGCCGCGCATCCGTTACGACGACGCCCTGCCGATCGCCGCCAAGCGCGAGGAGATCAAGCGTGCCATCGCCGGCCATCAGGTGGTGGTGATCGCCGGCGAGACCGGTTCGGGGAAGACCACCCAGCTGCCCAAGATCTGTCTGGAACTGGGCAGGGGGGTGCAGGGGCTGATCGGCCACACCCAGCCGCGCCGCCTGGCGGCGCGCAGTGTGGGCGCCCGGGTGGCGGAGGAACTGGGTTCGCCGCTGGGCGAACTGGTGGGCTATCAGGTGCGGTTCGAGGATCAGAGCACCGATGCCACCCTGATCAAGTTGATGACCGACGGCATCCTGCTGGCCGAAACCCAGCACGACCGCTTTCTCGAGCGCTACGACACGATCATCGTCGACGAGGCCCACGAGCGCAGTCTCAACATCGACTTCCTGCTGGGCTTTCTCAAGACCCTGCTGCCGCGTCGCCCCGATCTCAAGCTGATCATCACCTCGGCCACCATCGATCTGGAGCGCTTCTCCCAGCATTTCGACGGCGCGCCCATCGTCGAGGTGTCCGGGCGGACCTATCCCGTCGAGACGTGGTACCGCCCGCTCAGCGCCGAGGTGGATGAAGACGGCGAACGGCTGGTGGACGATCTCTCGGTGGACCAGGGCATCCTCCAGGCGCTGGACGAGATCGAGGCGCATGAGCGCAGTGTCGGTCAGCGCCCCGGCGATGTGCTGGTGTTCCTGCCCGGCGAGCGCGAGATCCGTGACTGCGCCGAGGTCCTGCGCAAGGCCCAGCTGAAATTCACCGAGGTGCTGCCGCTCTATGCGCGGCTGACCCCGGCCGAGCAGCAGAAGATCTTCCAGCCGCGCCCCGGGCGTAAGATCGTGCTGGCCACCAACGTTGCCGAGACCTCGCTGACCGTGCCGGGCATCCGCTACGTGATCGACAGCGGTACCGCGCGCATCAGTCGCTACAGCTACCGCGCCAAGGTCCAGCGACTGCCCATCGAAGCCATCTCCCAGGCCAGCGCCAACCAGCGCAAGGGTCGTTGCGGCCGGGTCGAGCCGGGCATCTGCATCCGCCTCTTCAGCGAAGAGGACTTCCTCGGTCGTCCGACCTTCACCGATCCGGAAATCCTGCGCACCAACCTGGCGGCGGTGATCCTGCAGATGCTGCATCTGCGTTTGGGTCGCATCGAAGATTTCCCCTTCATAGAGCCGCCGGATGGCAAGGCGATCAAGGACGGCTTCACCCTGTTGCAGGAACTCTCGGCGGTTGATGTCGAAGGCCGCCTGCTGCCCCTGGGTCGGCAACTGGCGCGCCTGCCCGTCGATCCGCGGCTGGGGCGCATGCTGCTGGAGGCGACCGAGCAGGGCAGTCTCGCCGAGGTGCTGATCGTCACCAGCGCGCTGTCGGTACAGGACCCGCGCGAGCGCCCGGCCGATCGCCAGACCCAGGCCGATCAGGCCCACGCCCAGTGGAAGGACCCGGATTCGGACTTCGCCGCCCTGGTCAATCTCTGGCACGGCTTCGAAGAGCAGCGCCAGGCGCTGGGTTCCAATGCCCTACGCAGCTGGTGCCGCAAGCACTTCCTCAATTACCTGCGGCTGCGCGAATGGCGCGATGCCCATCGCCAGCTGACCCTGTTGTGCCGCGAACTGGGCCTGCAGGTACGCAAAGCCGACAGTCCCGCGCCGGCCACCGCGGAGGGCACCCACAAACCCGCGCCGACCACCGACAAGCACGTCAATGCCAAGGCCCAGCAACAGGCCGAAGCCGGCGAGGCGGCGGTACGCGCCCGCGGTTACGCGGCGCTGCACAAGGCCATTCTGGCCGGTCTGCTCAGCCAGATCGGTCAGAAGAGCGAGGACGGCGACTACCTGGGCGCGCGCCAGCGGCGCTTCTGGATCCATCCCAGCAGCGTCATCGGCCGCAAGAAACCCACCTGGATCATGGCCGCGGAGCTGGTGGAGACCACCAAGCTGTTCGCCCGCATGGTGGCCAAGATCGAACCGGACTGGATCGAGCCGGTGGCGGGCCATCTGGTCAAGAAGACCCACCTCGAACCTCACTGGGAGAAGAAGCGTGGCCAGGTGGTGGCCTATGAGCAGGTCACCCTCTATGGCCTGATCGTGGTCGGTCGTCGCCCAGTGCATTTCGGCCCCGTAGATCCGCCCGCTGCCCGCGAGTTGTTCATCCGCGAGGGCCTGGTGCGCGGCGAGATCAACAGCCGCGCCAAGTGCCTGGCCGCCAATCGGGCGCTGCTGGAGCGGCTGGACGAACTGGAAGCCAAGGCCCGCCGCCGCGACATCCTCGCTGACGAGGAAACGCTGTTCGACTACTATGCCGCGCGGCTGCCGGCGGACGTCTACCAGACCGCCACCTTCGACAGCTGGTATCGCCGCGAAAGCGCCAAGCAGCCTGATCTGCTGATCATGCGCGAGGAAGATGTCCTTGCCCGCGAAGCCAGCGAGGTCACCGCTGCCCAGTATCCGGACACCCTGCGCCTGGGCGAGCTGATTCTGCCGCTGTCCTACGAATTCGACCCGACCCATCCGCGTGACGGCGTCACCCTGCGGGTGCCGGCGCCGCTGTTGCCGCAGTTGCCGCCCCAGCGCCTCGACTGGCTGGTGCCAGGGTTACTCTATGACCGCTGCGTGGCCCTGGTGCGCAACCTGCCCAAGGCCCTGCGCAAGAACTTCGTTCCGGTACCGGATTTCGTTCGCGCGGCGCTGGACAAGATCCCCTTCGGCGAGGGCTCGCTGCACGAGGCCCTGGGACGCGAATTGCAGCGCATGACCGGTGCCCGCATCCCCGACGAAGCCTGGCCGGAGGCCGAAGCCGGCCTGGATCCGCACCTGCGCATGAATCTCGAGGTGGTCGATGCCCAGGGCAAGCCGCTGGGCGAGGGCCGCGATCTGGCCGAGGTAACGGCGCGCTTCGCCCAGGAAAGCCAGGCAGCCCTGGCGCTGCCGACGCAGAAGCGTCAGGAGCAACGCCCGGTGGAGGCCAAGGCCTTCGCCGAGGTGGCGGCCAAGACTCAGCAGCAGGTGGCCGGCCTTTCCATGACGGTCTATCCGGCGCTGGTGGACGAGCAGGGCACGGTGCGCGAAGGCCGCTTCGCCACCCAGGCCGAAGCCCGCTACCAGCACCGCCGCGCCCTGCAGCGACTGCTGCTGCAGCAACTGGCGGAACAGGCCAAGTTCCTGCGCGGCAAGTTGCCCGGGCTCACCGAACTGGGCTTGCTGCACCGCGAACTGGGCCGGCCGGAGGCGCTGGTGGAAGACATCCTGCTGGCCAGTCTGGACGCCACCATCCTCGCCGACGCCGCCGAGCTGCCCCGCGCTGGCGCCGGTCTGGCCTCGCTGGCCGAGCGGCGCAAGGCGGGCTGGACCGAGCAGGCGGAACGCATCGCGCGCCTGACCCTGGAGATCCTCAATCTCTGGCATGGCCTGCGGAAGAAATTCAAGGGGCGCATCGACCTGGCTCAGGCAGTGGCCCTCAACGACATCAAGGCGCAGCTGGGTAGCCTGGTCTATCCCGGGTTCGTCCGCGATACGCCGCTGGAATGGCTCAAGGAGTATCCACGCTACCTGAAGGCCATCGAGCAGCGCTTCGACAAGCTCGGCAGCCAGGTGCAGCGCGATCGTGTCTGGAGCGGCGAATTGGCCGGGCTCTGGGAGCAGTACCGCGCCCGCGCCGCCAAGCACGGCCAGGAAGGCAAGCGCGACGCCAATCTGGAACTCTATCGCTGGATGCTGGAAGAGTATCGGGTGTCACTCTGGGCCCAGCAGCTGGGCACGCGGATGCCGGTGTCGGACAAGCGGCTGAACAAGCAGTGGAGCCAGGTGGAGGCCTAGCGGTCATCCATCGGAGGTGCCGCTGAAAAGAGGTTCGAGCAACCGGCCGTAAACCGCTGAGCCGCGCTGTCCGGTCGGCATCCTGGCGGTACGGCTGGGCGCGCGGCGGAGCGTCTCCCGGCGTGGGTTGGCACTCGCCGCCCGTCGTTCATTCACTGTCCGGGCGACGACCACGGGTTCTGGACGGGCAATCATCCCGCCATTGGCAGGCCATGCGCAACGGCTGGCGCGGGTGTGGCTGAGCTAACGCGGCAAAACCTGGCGCAGCGATCCGCCGACATCCGGCAGGTCCATGTCGATGCGTCGCCAGTAGCCCTCGGCGAAGCTGTAGAGAGCGAAGGCGATCAGCCCGAGGCCCACCACCGACAGGATCAGGCCGCCGAAGGGCAGGTTCTGCAGGCCGTTCAGGGCGTCCTTCATGCCTGGCGGATGCAGCGCCTGATAGCGCGAGCCACTGAGGATCAGCAACACGGCGATCTCGACGAAGGCCACCCCGCGGGCGATCAGGCCGAAGCGGCCGATGGGCCGGATCAGGCGCAGTTGTTCGGGACTGGCTTGGAGATAACGCTCGAAGCTGGCCTTCCAGCCCTTCACGAAATGGGCGAGGCCCACCCCCAGGGGGATCAGTGCGGCGACGTAGACCAGCAGATTGGAATAGCGCCAGCCGAGGATCATCTGCAGCAGATCGTTGGTTTCCCCACCCGAACTACCGCTCTGGCGCAGACCGCTGATCAGCAGGCCCAGGGCAAAGAAGGCCAGGGCGCCGTAGGTGATGCCGCCCACCAGCAGGCCGGCGCGGATCACCAGGCCCTTGGGCTTGCTGCCATGGTCATCGACATCGCGGATGGCCTGGAGAATACGCCAGGCTGCGAAGGCGATCAGACCGACCACCACCAGGCCGACCAGAAAGTGGCCGAAGGGCTGGGCGAGCAGCGCCTCCAGGCTGTCGTGGCTGTCCGCCGGCCGACCGGAGCCGCGTGCGGCCAGCAGCGCCAGGACGCCGATGATGAGATAGACGAGGCCACGAGCGGCATAGCCGCCGCGAGCCAGCAAGGTAAGTCCGGTACGAGTGTGCATCTGTTATGCCCTGTTACATTCTGCCTTGTACTGACCGGTGGCGCGCGTGCGGGTTCTAATGGCCGGACGGACGTTCTCCGAGGACTGGCAGCGAGCGGGTTTTGGCCTTAGGCTCGCACCCTTTGCTCCGGCGACCGGTTCATGGACAAAGCGCGACTGCTTCCCCTCATTCTTCAGGCCCTGGAAGCCGACCGCGAGGTCATCAGCCAGCAATTGGCGGCCAGCCACGAGGCGGCCACCCACAGCGAAAGCAAGGCCGAGAACAAGTACGACACCCGCGGTCTGGAAGCGGCCTATCTGGCGGATGGCCAACGCCGTCGCCTGCACGAGATCGAGCTGGCCCTGGCGGCCTACCGGGCGCTGACACCCGTGGCCATGAACGACGGCATTCGCGTCGGTGCCCTGGTCGAGTTGACCACCGCGACGGCCAGCCGCTGGCTGTTCCTTGGCCCGGATGCGGCGGGACTCAAGGTCAGGCTGGATGGCCACGATGTCCTGGTGATCTCGCCCCGCGCACCCTTGGGTCAGGCATTGCTGGGGCGGGAGGAGGGCGATGAGGTGGCGGTGACGGTGGAAGGCAAGGTGCACCGGCAGGAGATCCTGGCGGTGTATTAACGTAGGACAGAGGTAACGTCCTGTCTCCATCGTGGCCTTGGCCCGCGCCTGTGGACTGGGCAATGGCGGCGGATCGCGAGCTTGCCGGTGCCGATGGAGATGAATGCCCGCCCGGATAGCTCCCTCGCCCCTCGGGAGAGGGTTGGGGTGAGGGTGCCCTTCGCCACAAAGCCCCGGTGGAAAAGGCTACGCCGTTTTCCACGCTACGATGCCAGGTGGTGCCGTTGATGGTAATCGCGGCCATGGGCCGCTCCTACAGGCCACGCTTCAGGGCGTCGACCATGTTGGCCTTCGACGACGAGGCCGTCTCAACCCAACCTTGCGATTAGGGCAGTGCTCCAACCCTTCAGGTTGGCCGTAGGAGCGGCCGCATCGGCGGACCGCCATGGCCGCGATCAAGAGACGATGAGGTCAGCCGGGATTTCAGGATCGCCAGGGAGATTCCTCGCTCAGGTCTCCACCCCTTCCACCGACCGGTTGGTCCTGGCCGGTGCTGCCTCTTCCTTGTCCGGTTTCGGCCGATGCTGATCCAGCCAGGCGCGGCCCTGATGCTGGGCCTCGTCGACCCTCTTGTTCAGCTCGTCGAGCGTCCCACCGAGGGTTTCCCGCGCCTGTTCGCGAGCGGCTTCTTCCACCTTGGTGGCGAAGCGGTCCGCCGCCTTCTCGGCACTGTCGCAACCGCCGAGGCCAAGTAGCAGGAGGATGCCGGCGAGTCCGAGGATGGCTCTGGTAGTCATGGTCGTCCGCTCCTTCACGAAGGCCTGTTCAGGGAGTCGCGCGGCTCATGACCGGCAGCGGTGGGCTTGATCTCGCTGCGGGTCTTGTACAGCGACACCAGCACGCCACCGGCCAGCAGGCCCAGGGTCACGCTCAGGGAGATCGCCGGGGGGATCTTGCCGATGATGCCCACCAGGAAGATCTTGCAGCCGATGAACACCAGCACCAGCGCCAGGGCGTACTTGAGATAGGCGAAGCGATGGATCATCGCCGCCAGGGCGAAGTACAGGGCGCGCAGGCCAAGGATGGCGAAGACGTTGGAGGTGTAGACGATGAAGGGATCCTGGGTGATGGCGAAGATCGCCGGCACGCTGTCCACCGCGAACACCAGGTCGGCGCACTCGATCACGATCAGCGCCAGGAACATCGGCGTCACCCAGAGCACCGTCTTGCCGCTGGCATCGGGCTGGCGCACAAAGAAATGCTGGCCGTGCAGCTCGTCGGTCACCCGCAGCTTCTTGCGCAGGAATTTGATGAAGAAGTTGTCGTCGAGCTTGGGCTCTTCGTCCACCTTGGCGAACAGCATCTTGACCCCGGTGATCACCAGGAAGGCGCCAAAGACATAGAGGATCCAGTCGAACTGATGGATCAGGGCGGCGCCCAGGCCGATCATGATGGCGCGCAGCACGATCACCCCGAGAATGCCCCAGAACAGCACCCGGTGCTGGTATTCCCGCGGGATGGCGAAGAAGCCGAAGATCACCGCCATGAGGAAGACGTTGTCCATGGACAGCGACTTCTCGATCAGGAAACCGGTGACGTAGTCGAGGCTGGCATCGGCACCCTTGAGCTGCCAGACGAAGAGGGCGAACAGCAGGCCTGCAGTGATGTAGCCCGCGGACAGCAGCAGGCTCTCCTTGACCTCGATGGGCTTGTTCTCCTTGTGGAGGACACCCAGGTCGAAGGCCAGCAGGGCGATGACGACGGCGAAGAAGGTCAGCCACATCCAGGTGGCGGTGCCGAGGAAGTCGGCGAAGAAGAATGCATGCAGGGCGTTCATGAGCCCCTCCTTAGTCAAGTTTCAAGACTATGACTCGACATGGCGGCACATACCGTCAGAGGGGCCCGGGTCACCAGGACAGGATTTCGAACTCGCGCATATTCGGCAAGGATTGCAGTTTTACAAAATGCAACCGCTCTGCCTCAGGCTTCTCGGGAGGAATGGTGGCCAGTGATCAGCCAGCGGCCATCGATCTGCTCGAAGGTGAAGAGAAAGCGCGCGGGCACGCTGATGACCTGCTCGCCATCGCGATAGTGAAAGACATAGAGGCCGCCGACCACCACGGTGCTGAGTTTGCTGCTGACCCTCTTCTTGAAGATCTCCACGTCGCACACCAGCCCCTCATTGGCGAGGAAATTGCGGAAATATTCGCGCCGGCTGTCCTCGCTGTCCCGCACCTCGTTGGAAAGCGTCGGCACCAGGATGGCGTCGGGCGCATAGAGCGCGAGAATGGCGTCCACATCGCGGGTGGCGACGGTCGCCGCCCAGGTGTGCAAGGCGGCCTTGGCGCCGGCGAGGCAGGCGATCTCTTCGTTGGAGCGAGCAGGCGCGTGGGCAGGACTGGCAACGGACATGGCGTTATCCTCAGGCGAGCTTGGACTTGTTATAATATAACAACATGTTCTGAGCGAGGACGTGCCATGGCCAGATCGTCAGGGGATGACGCCGGTCGGGGAAGTCCGGATTATGACGGGGAGGCGTCGCCGTCGGCAGCCGGCGACGGCAGAAGGGTGCGGCTCAGCGATTCTCGATCTTCGAGCGCAGCGGGATTTCTTCGCGGGAGTCGGTCTGGCTCACCGGCTGGCCGACCATCTCTTCATAGACCGCTGGCTGGGCGATGAACAGGCGTACCTCCTTGACGTCGTCGAGGATACGCCGGGCTTCTTCCACCGAGGCTACGTGCAGGGTCGCGCCCTTGTCGTCGGCGACCGGTACCGAGGTGCCTTCCACCAAGGCATGGATGACGTAGGAGCCGCCTTCCATGGACACCAGGTTGACTTCCTTGACCGCGCCGGCCTTGACCTGCTGATTCAGCTCTTTGACATTCATCGACACACCTCGGTTATCACGCTAACGAGCCCTGCGCGGCGGCAGGGGGGGGTTAGGGATTCGAGGCGAGGGCGGGGCTGGGAGTTCCGGTGCGAGATGCGGCCGGGGCGCGTTTCGCGGCTTTTGTCAGTACCCGGTCATTTCCAGGTAGCCCACCCCCTTGGCGCTGCCCTCCACTCTGACCGGACCTTCCCAGTAGGGCGTGCCCAGGGCCATCCAGGCATCGGGGTTGACCGCCGCGATCTGCAGATCGAGCTGCTGCCCCGGCAGGGTGATGGACCAGCGTACCGGCACCTCGCGTCCGGCGACCCTGTGGGTGGACTCCGGTGCCAGGCGGATATCGCCGGGATGCAAGGGCTGGTTGTGGCCGTCGGCACCGATCAGGTTGCCGAACAGATAGTGCTGGCCGTCGGCCTGGCGCAGGCGATAGAGCATCAGTTGCCGACCGTCGTCCAGGTGCAGGGAAAACCAGTCCCAGCCGAGCTGGTCCGCGGCCAGGTGCTGGCTGCTCCATTCGCGATCCAGCCAGGCCAGGCCCTTGACCGGCACGCGCCGGCCTTCGATCTGCAGTTCGCCCTGGGCCTGGAAGAACGGCTGGCTGTAGTAGTAGGACGCCTGGCCGCTGGCGGATTTGCGACTCACTCCCCCTTCGCCCTGGAGCACCAGCGGGCCGCGGGCGGCGAGATTCAGCCGGTAGGCGAAGCCCGGACCCTGGGCCCGAACCTCGGCGCGTCCGTTCAGGTCTCCGCTCAGCCGCCAGTCGTCGATCCAGGCGGAGAAGGGCGCGGCGGTCACCCCGGCCTGGCCGATGCCGCCGCGACCCTGGGTCTGGGCGGAAAACTGGCGGGTCTCGCTGGTAAGACCGGCATGGCCCAGCCAGAGGTTGCCGTTGCTCCAGCCGGGCTGGTCGGCGCCGGGGCGCAGGGCGCTGCGGAACAGCGTCCATTGCACGCCGTATTGATGGCCCTCGGCATCGCTGAGGTTCGCGGTGACGTACCACCATTCGATGCGGAAATCCGGGTGGGCGCCGTGATCGGCCGGAAAGCTGAAGACCTTGCCCGGCACCACCGGGGCGAAGTTCTCGCTGCCCTGACCGAGGCCGGCGAAGCCTGCGGACGGCGGCTGCTCGTCGCAACCGGTGAGCAGCAGGAATGCGAGCAGCAGGACCCTAGCGTTCATTACCGAGTTCTCGCAGCAGATCCAGCGGTTGACTGCGCTGCAGCCTAAGCAGGGGCCAGGCGGCCGCCAGCAGGGTCGCCAGCAGCGCAATGGCGGAGAGCGCCAGCAGCTGGCCCGGAAAGACCTGCAGCGGCAATCGCCAACCAAAGGCCTGAACGTTCACTACCGCCACCAGGCACCAGGCGAGCAGGATGCCCAATGGGATGGCCAGCGCCAGAGTCAGCAGGGCGAGCCCCAGCAACTGGCCCAGGCTGAGCAGGATCAGCCGCGGACGTTCGATGCCCAGCGCCCAGAGCGGTGCGAGCTGGCCCAGACGCCGTTGCGCCTGGCCGAGCAGGGCGATGAACAGGGCGAGACCGGCCACCGCCAGGGTCAGGGCATTGAGCGCCGCGGTGGCGCTGAAGGTGCGATCGAAGACCTGGTCGGCATAGCGCCGCAGCTGGCCCTGGTCGATGGAGTGACTGGCGTCCAGCCCGAAGCGCTGCTGCAGCTCGCCGCGCAGGGCCTCCACCTGCGCCGGCGCCATGCGGACGACGATGCGCACCAGAGCGGCATCCGGCCACAATGCCCGCAGCCGGGCCTGGGGTAGCAGCAGGTGGCCACGCGGATTGCCATAGTCGGCATAGGTGGCGAGCACCGGGGCGGACCAGCGACCCTGGCTGCCCTGCAGCTCCAGCCGTTGCCCCTTGACCACCCCCAGGCGGCGCGCCAGTTGCTCGCTGAGCATCAGGCCATCACCGGCGAAGAACGGCGTCCAGGCCTCGTCGCCGGCATCGAGCAGCGGCCAGTGTCGCCGATAGAGATCGGCGTCGAGGATACCGCTCAGGGTGGACGGCTGGCCTTGAATCCCCGTCTCCCGTTCGTACACCGGCAGTACCGCGCGCACGCTGGGTTGTAGGGGTAGCCAGTCGAGCAGGTTCGCGGCCTGGGCAGCGTCCTGCGGGCGCAGATAGAGTTCGGCGGCCAGGCGCTGGTCAAGCCAGCCATCGAAGGTGCGACGAAAACCCTCGGTCATGCTGCCGGCGCCGACATTGGCCGCCAGGGCCAGCAACAACGCCATCAGCGCCTGGGACAGTCCGGGCAACTGCTGCCGGGCGTCGGCCAGGAACCAGCGTGAAAGCGGCCGCCGTGCCCGCTTCAGCAAGAGATCCAACAGGGCGCTCAGCAGCGGTGGCAACGCCAGCGCGGCAGCCAGCAGGAGGCAGCCGAGCAGGGCCAGGCCGCTGGCCAGGCTGTTGCCGCTCAGCCAGAGGACCAGCGCCGCCAGGCCCACCAGCAAGGCACCCAGCGCCTGGCGACGCAGCCAGCGGCCATGGGCGGCGCGCCAGGCCTCGCCCTGGGCCAGGGCCAGCAGCGGTAGCCGCGCCGCACGCCACAGACCATCGGCCCCGGCCAGCAGGGCTCCACCCAGGCTGAGGCCGAGGCCGGCCAGCCACCAGGCCGGACTCAGGGTCAGGCTGCCGGCGATCTCGGCCCCATAGAGGCCGCGCAGGCTGGCCGCCACATCGGGCAGCAACAGGGCGGCTAGAAGATAGCCGCTGGCAACCCCCAGAGCGCCTGCCACCAGGGCGATCAGCGCCAGCTCCAGGGTCAGCGCCAGCACCAGGGTCGCGGCCGACAGGCCACAGGCGCGCAGGGTACGCAGCAGGGCCCGGCGCTGTTCCAGCGCCAGACCGGTCGCGGCATGGACAATGAACAGGCCGACGGCAAAGGCCAGCAGGCCGAGCGCCAGCAGGTTGAGGTGGAAGCTGTCGGTCAGGCGGTCCAGTTCGGCGCCCTGGTCGTTCTCCACCCGTTGCAGGTTGACCCCGTCCAGGATGGGCAGGGCACGCTGGAAGGTCTTTGGCAGGATCAGCCGGGAGACCTGGTCTGGCGCGTCCAGCAGACGCTGGGCCTGGCCGATGTCCAGCACCAGGGTGCCGGGCGCCAGGCCGGGGCGCGGCTGCAACGGTGGCAGCGCCAGGCCATCGGCGCGATGCAGCACCGCGCCGGCCCGCAGCCGCCATTCACGCAGCGTCTCTGGCGCGATCCAGGTGGCCCCGGTCGGACCGAGGAAGTCGAACAGGGCCTCTGGCGGTGCGCTGGCCGTCACGCCGCGATCGCTGGGCAGACTGACCGGTTCGATGCCCAGCAGTGGCAGGGCGCCCTCGCGGTCGGCCAGCATCAGGCGCCCCTGCAGGACGGGCGACACCGGCCAGCCCTGGCGGCGTAGTTCGACGAACAGCGACTGGGAAAGGCGCTTGCCGTCGGGGGCTTCAAGACTCGACTGGTCGGCGCCGAAGAGCGCGCTGGCCTGGGCATAGCTCTGGCGGGCCTGGGCATTGAGCGCCAGCACTCCGGTCAGCAGCGCGGTCGCCAGCCACAGGCCGGCGACCAGACCGGCGAGTTGCAGGGGATGCCGCCGCCAATGACTGACCAGGCTGTGCAGACTCCAGTAGAGCAGCCTCATGGTGGGCCCACGGCTGCGCCGCCGAGACGTCCGCGTTCCAGTAGCAGGGTGCGATCGAGATGACTGGCAATACGCGCGCTGTGGGTCACCATCAGCAGGCTGCTGCCGGTCTCGGCCACCAGTTCCAGCAACAGGGCGAGGGCCTGGTCGCCACTGGCTTCGTCGAGATTGCCGGTGGGTTCATCGGCGAGCAGCAGGGGTGGCCGGGAGGCGAGCGCCCGCCCCAGGGCCACGCGCTGCTGCTGGCCGCCGGAGAGCTGTTCCGGATAGCGTTCCAGCAGGGTGGCCAGGCCCAGGCGTTCGGCCAGCTCGGCTTGCCAGCGCGGATCATGGCGGCCGGCTAGCCGGGCCTGGAAGGCGAGATTGTCGGCCACCGTCAGACTGGCGATCAGATTGAATTGCTGGAAGATCAGCCCGATGCCCTCGCGACGCCAGGCGGCCAGAGCGCGCTCGTTGAGGCTGGCGAGTGCCTGGCCCGCGGCCTGGATATCGCCTCGGTCAGGCCGGTCGAGACCGGCAACCAGGTGCAGCAGGGTGCTCTTGCCACTGCCGGATTCGCCCATGAGCGCCAGACTCGCGCCTCGCGCTAGGCTGAGGTCCACGCCGCGCAGGACCGGCAGCGGTCCCTGGGGCGTCGGATAACTCTTGTGCAGATCGGTGATGGTCAGCATCGCGCCTCCAGCGCCGGTCATGGTCTGCAATCGACCGGGCGCAGGCGGCGACGTTCAGCGCGGTCAGCGGCGCTTGGCCTTGCCCTTGCCGGCTTTTTCGTCTTCCTCGCGCTGCAGGCGTTCGCACTTGCGCACCATGTTCAGGTAGTACACGGCGCTGCCGGCGAACAGGATGATGGGCAGCGCCAGGGACATTTCCAGCAGGCTGCCGGGGAAGGCGCTGGGCACCCAGTGGTGATAGAGCAGGATGCCGATCGCCAGCAGCACCGAGTACAGCAGGCCGTAGCCGCCGGCCTTGCGCGATTCGCGGGCGAGGTCGAGGGGCGGGCGATTCAGATCGTTGGGCTCGAACATGGAGGTCTCTGGCAGGCACTGAAGAAGGCGCTAGTCTAGCGCCTGGACTCGCGCCGGTCGCCACTGCTCGGGCACCCCGGACAAGACGTCGCAGGGGTTGCCCGCCGCTCGTTCACGCGATGTTCAGGCAGACCTAAGCTTGAAATCTTATCCTTTGCAGCCATTTAGAGGCCTGACGATGGCAAGCGAGCAGGTCTCCTTGTAAGCTCGATCAGTTATTTGAACGCGCACAATGCGCACGGATAAGGAATCAACATGAAACAGTATCGGTTGGCAGCAGCGGTGGCCCTGGTGGGTCTGGTTCTGAGCGGCTGCGACTCCAAGCCCAAGGTCGAGCTGGAAAGCCCGGCCCAGAAGGCGTCCTACGGCATCGGCCTGAACATGGGCAAGAGCCTGGCCCAGGAAGGTATCGATGACCTGGATCCCAAGGCCGTCGCCCTGGGTATCGAGGACGCCGTTGGCAAGAAGGACCAGAAGCTGACCGATCAGCAGCTGACCGAAGCCTTCGCCGCCCTGCAGAAGCGCGCCGAAGAGAAGATGACCAAGGTCAGCGAAGACAACGCCAAGGCCGGCAAGAAGTTTCTCGAAGAGAACGGCAAGAAGCCTGGCGTGATCACTACCGCCTCCGGCCTGCAGTACGAAGTGCTCAAGAAGGCCGATGGCCCGCAGCCCAAGCCCACCGACGTGGTCACCGTGCACTACGAGGGCAAGCTGGTCGACGGTACCGTGTTCGACAGCTCCATCAAGCGTGGCACCCCGATCGACCTGCCGGTCAACGGCGTGATTCCGGGTTGGGTCGAGGCGCTGCAACTGATGCACGTTGGCGAGAAGATCAAGCTGTACATCCCCTCCGAGCTGGCCTACGGCGCCCAGAGCCCGAGCCCGGCGATCCCGGCCAACTCGGTGCTGGTGTTCGACCTGGAACTGCTCGGCATCAAGGACGCCGCCGCTGCCGACGCCGAAGACGCCCCGGTCGCTCCGGCTGCCGATGCGCCGGCCGCTGCCGAAAAGGCCCCGGCCAAGAAGTAAGCCTCCTGCTGTAGCAGACGCCCTGCCTTGCAGGGCGTTTTACGTTGGGCGGCGGGAAACCCTGACGCAGCGGTGCGATCAAAGCTGGGGTGCAAAGCCCTGCGCCAAAGGGGTCGCTGCCCTCCGTTCTCCATTGCTCGAGGTGTCCATGAAGCCGCCGAAGAATTTTGATCGCTATCTGGGTATCGCCCAGCGCCTGCTGATCCGCGGCCGCCTGCCGGCGCTGCTGCTCGGCGTCGCGCGCAAGACCAGCAAGCGTGGACTCAAGCTGGGCGAGGCCCGTGAAACCCTGGGGCTGTTCCATCAGTTGCTGCTGGCCTGGTGGCGCGGCGAGTATCGCGGGGTCAGCCGCAAGACGCTGGTGACCGTGGCCGGTGGCCTGGTCTATTTCCTCCTGCCCATCGACCTCATTCCCGACTGGGTGCCCATGTTCGGTCTGCTCGACGACCTCGCGGTGCTGGCCTGGGTCGGCAAGGCCTGCAGTGACGAGCTGGATGGCTTCCGGGCCTGGCGCGCCAACCGTACCGCAAGTCAGCAGGCGGCCCTGGCCGCGCTACCCGACAAGCACGAACGGCCGGCGGCGGGTGTCGCCCTCGATCAGCTGCGAGACTGAACGGCTTGAGCGTGCGCATCAGTCGCCAGCACTGGCTGGCCTTGCTGGATGAACTGGAAAGTGCGCGGCGCAGCCGCAGCCTGCTGACCTATCGCTCGGTGATCGAACGGCTGGGGCTGCCCCAGCCGGCGATGGTGACCCTGACCACCGCGCTGGAGTATCTGGCGGCCCTTGATCGTCGCGAGGGCCGGCCACTGCGCAGCGCCCTGGTGGTGAGCCAGAGCGGTACGCGTATTCCCCGTGAAGGTTTCTTCGACTGCGCCCTGCGCCTGGGTGCCCTGGACGGCTCGCCGCCGGTGAGCGACGCGGTCAGCTGGCACGCGGCCGAGGTGACCCGGGTGTTCGACCACCGTTATCCCGACCATCGCCTGGATTAGGGTTCAGGCCCGCATCAGGTGCAGGCTGTAGCCGGGCACCAGCTTGGCATTGCGCTTGGCTTCCGAGGCGAGGCCAGCCAGGCCGCTGGCATCCACCCGCTTGCCGGCCTCCTTGTCCAGCTCCACGACCCCCAGTGACAGCGACAGCAGCGGATACTCGCGGCGGCGGCCGTCCCTGTCGTAGGCCAGAAAGCAGCCGGCTTCCAGGTGTTCGCGGCGATAGAAATGCCGGCAGCGCTCCTGGAAGCCCGCCATCAGGCCGTTGAGTCGCTGTCGCCAGTCCGAGGAACCCAGCACCACCAGAAAGTCGTCGCCACCGATATGGCCGACGAAGTCCTGCTGCGGATCCAGGCGTTCGGACAGGGTCTGCGCCAGCGAGAGCAACACCTCGTCGCCCTTGGCGTAGCCATAGAGATCGTTGAAGGGCTTGAAGCCATCGATGTCGACGTAGCACACCACGGCTTCACGCTGCTGATCCAGCAAGCGCGTGAGGCACTGCTGGATGGGCACGTTGCCGGGCAGCTGGGTGAGGGGGTTGGCGTGCTTGGCCTGCTGGATGCGCTGCTCGGTGATCAGCCGCAGGACATCCATCACCCGACCGACCCCGACATAGCGGCCACCCTCGGTGATGATGAAATCCTCTTCGATGCGCTGGCGTGCCCGCGCGGTGAGCAGGCGGCTGACCTGCTGCAGTGACTGGTTGGTTTCGGTGGCCAGGAAATCCTGGCTCATCAGCCGGGCGATGGGCTTGCGCGCGAACACCTCGTGGGCGAAGGGCTTGAGCAGCGCCGAACTCAGCTCGTGGTGATGGACGATGCCCACCGGGCGATCGTCCTCGTCCACCACCGCCAGGGTGTTGAGACTCGGCTGCAGGCGGAAGCGCTCCAGTACCTCGGGGATCAGCATGTCCTGACCGACCGCCACCTGCTCGACCCTGAGGCTGGCGACGGTGGTGGCTTCCTCGGCGAAGTCGGAACTGCGGGTGGTGATCACCGGCAGCAGGGTCTGGATCTCGCGCGGTGGTGCCGCCGTCGGGCGGCCCAGCAGATAGCCCTGCACCAGGTCGATGCCCATGCTCGCCAGGGTCGACAGCTCTTCGTGGGTCTCGATGCCCTCGGCGATCACCTGGGCCCGGGAGGCTTCGGCTATCTTCAGAATGGAGCCGACGAATTCACGTTTCACCGCATCGCGATGGATGGACTCGATGAAGTGCCGATCGATCTTGACGAAGTCCGGGCGCAACTCCGACCAGCGCCGAAGGCTGGAATAGCCTGCGCCCAGATCGTCGAGGGCGATGGAGAAGCCCATGGCGCGGTAGTGGTGCAGGGCGGTGGCCAGCAGCGCGAAGTCATCGATGGGCGCCTGTTCGGTCAGCTCGATCACCACCTGGGCCGGCGAGAGCCCCAGGCGTTGCAGCAGCTTGAGGGTCTGCCCCGACTGATGCGCCGGTTCCAGCAGGGTTTCCGGACAGACGTTGAGAAACAGCAGGCCATCCAGGGCCAGTTCGCGAAAGGTCTGGCAGGACTGCAGGCGGGCGGCGATTTCCAGTTCGGACAGGCGACCGGCCTGGCGGGCGGTGGCGTAGAGGGGCAGGGGGGACTGCAGCGGAGTATTGGAGGCGCCGCGGATGAGCGCCTCGTAGCCGAGGATGCGTCGCTCGCTCAAGGACACTATGGGTTGAAAGAGCGAATGCAGCTCGCGGTTGGCGAGAATGCGATCCAACACCCCAGCCTGGTCGTTAAGCGTCATGGTTAGCCTGTAGAAACCCAGAAACGAAAATGCCCGGGGGGCGCACTTGGCGACCCCCGGGCATTTCACGACAGAGATATGACGCTTTGATGTCAGCGCTTGGGTGGCGTCTGGCTCAGGTCGAGGTAGTCCAGCAGCACATGACCCGACTCCATCAGGTAGGCATCGTCCTGCGGCTTGGTCTTGTCGTCGTCGATCGCCGGGTTATCCTCGTCGATCTTCTTCAGTTCCTTGAGCGGGGCTTCACCCTTGCCCTGGCGCCGCTGGTTTTCCATGGCCAGCTGGCGATTGTCCAGGGCGGTCTGCTCGGCCCGGCGCTTCTGCTCGTCGAGGCTGACGGTGGTATCCGCCGCCAGTTCCTGGGCCAGCTTCAGACGCTCGCGAGCGAAGATGAAGTCGGGATCCTTCTGCGCCCGCAGGTCATGACGCTTGACCAGTTCCGGCAGGTACTTGGCGAAGGGATTGCTCAGGCCGGTCACCGCCGGGGCGATGGTATCCCAGGGCATGGAGTCGGGCAGGGCGCTCTCGCCGATCTGCTTTGTGTCCACCACCGCCGGGTAATCGATGTCCGGCAGCACGCCCTGATGCTGGGTGCTCTGGCCGGAGACGCGATAGAACTTGGCGATGGTCAGCTTCAGCTCGCCATGGTTGAGCGGCTGGATGGTCTGGACGGTGCCCTTGCCGAAGGTCTGGCCGCCGACGATCAGCGCCCGGTGGTAGTCCTGCATGGCACCGGCGAAGATCTCCGAGGCCGAGGCGGACAGGCGATTGACCAGCACAGTCAGGGGGCCCTTGTAGAAGGCGCCGCCTTCGTCGTCGGCCAGCACCTCGACCTTGCCGTCGCCATTGCGCACCAGCACGGTGGGACCCTGGTCGATGAACAGCCCGGTCAGCTCGGTGGCTTCCTGCAGCGAGCCACCACCGTTGTTGCGCAGGTCGAGGACGATGCCGTCGACCTTTTCCTTCTGCAGCTCACCGATCAGCTTCTTCACGTCACGCGTGGTGCTCTTGTAGTTCGGATCGCCCGCGCGATAGGCCTTGAAGTCCAGGTAGAACGCCGGCACGTCGATCACGCCGAGCTTGTAGTGCTTGCCCTCGTGGGGCACGTCGATCACGTGCTTCTGCGCCGCCTGCTCTTCGAGCTTGACCGCTTCGCGGGTGATGGTGACGATCTTGGTCTTCTGGTCGTTCGGCGCATTGCTTGCCGGGATGATCTCCAGGCGCACCTTGGAGTTCTTGGGTCCGCGGATCAGCTTGACCACCTCGTCCAGGCGCCAGCCGATGACATCGACCATCTCGCCATCGCCCTGGGCGACGCCGACGATCTTGTCCGCCGGGGCGACCTGCTTGGACTTGTCGGCAGGGCCGGCCGGGACCAGGCGCAGGATCTGCACGTAGTCGTTGTCGTTCTGCAGCACCGCGCCGATGCCTTCCAGCGACAGGCTCATGTTGATGTCGAAGTTCTCCGCGCTTTCCGGCGAGAGATACTGGGTGTGCGGGTCGTAGGACTCGGCGAAGGCGTTGATGTAGGTCTGGAAGACGTCTTCGCCACGGGTCTGGTTGAGGCGTGCCAGCTGATTCTTGTACCTCTTGGTCAGCTGCTGCTGGATCTGCTGGTCGGTCTTGCCGGACAGCCGCAGACGCAGGACTTCGTCCTTGAGCTTGCGGTGCCAGAGATCGTCCAGCGCGGCGGTGTCCGCCGGCCAGGCCGCCTTCTCGCGATTGGTGTTGAAGGATTCGTCGACGCTGAAGTCGAGCTTGCCGATGCCGGCGTTGAGCAGGCCCAGGCCGTAGTTCAGGCGCTCGGTCATGCGCTGGGCATAACGGCGGTAGATGGCGAAGCCCGGTTCGAGATTGCCCTGCTTGAGGTAGTCGTCGAAGCGGGTGCGCGAGGCGTCGAATTCGCGAATGTCGGCGGCATTGAAATACAGCCGGCCGGGATCAAGCATCTTCAGATAGCTGTCGTAGATCTTGATCGACTGGGCATCGTTGAGTGGCGGCTTGCTGTAGTGGTGCCGCTTGAGCAGCTCGACGATGTTGAGACTGGCGATGACCTGATCGCGGTCGGGTTGCAGTTTCTCGGCGCCTACCGGCGCGTTGGGCTTGGCGAGGAGAGGCGTTGCGCTGACGCCAAGCAGGACAACGAGGGCGGTACGGGACAAGAGCTGCTTCATGTGTATTCGACTAATGCACGGAAAGGAATAGGCTATAGGCCCTTCCCGGCCCGGGCGGTTCCGCGGCCAGGGGAAGTATGACGGGCGCTGACGAAAGTCGTCTGACGGCGGTCTGAGGGGTAGCGGCGATCGGAAGAGGAAGGCTGTGACAGCCCCGCGTCTTCCGGTCCGCTCGACTCCCGCAGAACCCGCCGGCGCAGGCGCTTTTCGTCAAAGCCTGAGCCACTATGGAGGCACCGTGAACGCATTGCAAGGTATCGAAGGGCAACTGGAATGGCAGTCACTGAGCGCTCGCGCTCTGGCGCCAGGGGAAATTCGCATCAAGGTGGCGGCCGCCGGTCTCAACCGTGCGGACCTGCTGCAACTGGCCGGCAACTATCCGCCGCCGCCCGGCGCGCCGGCCACCCTGGGCCTCGAATGCGCCGGGGTGGTCAGCGAGACCACCGCGGATTCGCGCTGGCAGGTCGGTGACCGCGTCTGTGCGCTGCTGGCCGGCGGCGGCATGGCCAGCGAGGTGGTGGTGGACGGACGCCAGGCCGCTTCCGTGCCGGAGGGCCTGTCGCTGGTCGAAGCCGCGGCGCTGCCCGAGGTGTGGGCGACCGCCTGGAGCAACCTGTTCGACCTGGCCGCGCTGCAGCCGGGCGAAAAGGTGCTGCTGCATGCCGGCGCCAGCGGCGTCGGTTCGGCCGCCATCCAGCTGTGCAAGGCGTTCGGCAATCCCTGCTGGGTCAGCGTCGGTTCCCAGGATCGCCTGGCGCACTGCGAGCGTCTCGGCGCCGAGGGCGGGGTGCTGCGCAAGACCGATCTGGAAGGCCTGCGCGACTTCGCCCCCTTCCACGTCATCCTCGATCCGGTAGGGGCGAACTATGCATCGCTCAACCTGGACCTGCTGGGCCAGGATGGCCGCTGGGTGCTGATCGGCCTCATGGGCGGTCGTCAGGCCGAGATGGATCTGGGCAAGGTACTGGGCAAGCGCATCCGCATCGTCGGCTCGACCCTGCGCAATCGATCCGTGGAGTTCAAGGCCAAGACCATGAGATCCCTGGAAGCCAGGGTCTGGCCGCTGTTCGCCGAAGGCAAGCTGAACGTCAACCTGGAACGCCGCTTCGCCGCCCAGAACGCCGAAGCCGCCTTTGCCGCCCTGGAAAGCAACGAGGTGAACGGCAAGGTGGTGCTGGTGCTGGACGAGGGGTTGGAGTAGCACTGGACGTTCAGGCTATCGCAGCCGCTTCTAAGGGGCGCAACCTTCGCTGATCGCGGCCGTGGGCCGCTCCTACGGTTATATCGAGCCTGTAGGAGCGGTTGCATCGGCGGACCGCCATGGTCGCGTTTGATTCTTTGCTCCGTAGCGTGGAGAACCACGTAGCGTTTTCCACGTCCCTGCCGCAGGGAGCACAGAGGGACAAGGCTGCGCCTTTGTCCATCCCAAGCCGCAACCTACCGCCAGCTGAGGATCGGCCAACCGGCCTGTACCGCGCGCTCGCGCAATACCGGGTCTGGATTGACCACGTGCGGCTTGCCTACCGCTTCGAGCAGCGGCAGGTCGTTGCGCGAGTCGGAGTAGAAGCTGGCGTTAGCCAGCAGGCTGTGGTCGCCGCCGAGCAGTTCCAGCAGGCGGGTCAGCTTGCCTTCGCGAAAGGTCATGACCCCTTCCACCTGGCCGCTGTAGACCCCGTGGCTCACCTGCAGGTCGATGGCCAGCACCTCTTCGACGCCCAGCCGCTCGGCGATGGGCTCCACCAGATGCACCCCGGAAGCCGAGACGATGATCACCCGGTCGCCGGCGGCGCGGTGGGCGGCGACGCACTTCATGGCGTCGCTGAAGATCAAGGGTTCGATGACGTCCTCGACCCAGGGGCCGATCTCGAAATCCACTTCTTCGGGCGTGCGGCCCACCAGGGGTTCGAGGTGGAAGGCCATGTAGTCTTCCATGGCCAGTTCGCCCTGAGCGTAGGCCGCCATCAGCTCGCTGTCGCGCCGCACGAAGGACTCGCGGTCGACCCAGCCGAGCACGCCCATCTGCTGGCTCCAGAGACTGGAACAGTCACCGTCGATAAGGGTTTCGTCGAGATCGAAAATCGCCAGGGTCATGCCACTTCTCTCAGGCTGTCGGAATCGACGGCCAGGGTGACGGCTGTGCCGTTCGCCTGCAAGGCCGACGGGCCATGGTTGAGAACGTCGACATTGAGTTCGCAGGCTTCGGTGGCGATCCGGTAGCGGATCACGTTGCCCAGCAGGCTGTGGCCAACGATGCGCCCGCTGAAGCCCCCGGCGACGCCGAGCCTTATGGCCTCGGGACGAATCGCCACCTGCCCCTGGAAGGTCTGGCCGAACAGCCGGCTGGCCTGGTCGGCGCTGAGCAGGTTGTAGTTGCCGATGAAGCCGGCGGCAAAGGCATCCACCGGCGCGGTGTAGAGGGTCTCGGCATCGCCACTCTGGACGATGCGCCCGTCGCGCATCAGCACGATGCGATCGGAGAGGGTGAGGGCTTCTTCCTGGTCATGGGTGACGAACACCGTGGTCAGGCCCAGCTCCTGCTGGATGGCGCGAATCTGTTCGCGCAGGTGGCGACGGATGCGGGCATCCAGCGCCGAGAGGGGTTCGTCCAGGAGCAGCAGCCGTGGCCGCACGATCAGCGAGCGCGCGAGGGCCACCCGCTGGCACTGGCCACCGGAGAGCTGGTGCGGATAGCGCGTGGCGAAGCCTTGCAGTTCCACCAGGATCAGCACCTCCTGCACGCGCTGCTGCACCTCGTCCCGCGCCAGGCGCTGCATGCGCAGGCCGAAGGCGACGTTCTGCTCGACCGTCATGTTGGGAAACAGCGCATAGCTCTGGAACACCATGGCGATGCCGCGGCGCTGCGGTGGCAGCTGGGTGATGTCCTGACCTCCCAGCACGATGGCACCGTGGTCGACCTCGGTGAGCCCGGCCAGGCAGCGCAGCAGGGTGGACTTGCCGCAGCCCGAGGGGCCGAGCAGAGTCACCAGTTCGCCCTGTTCGGCATGGAATTCGATGTCGGTGAACAGGGTGTTGGCGCCGTAGCGCTTGTGCAGTCCCTTGACCGCGAGATAGCTCATGTCCGCTCCCGATTGAGGCGATTGGCGATCCAGGTCAGCAGCAGGACCGCGAGGAAGTAGGAGATCACCAGGGCGCTGGTCAGGTGGCCACTGCCGTTGCGCAGGTTGTAGAGATAGATCTGCAGCGTCTCGTAGCGCGTTCCCACCAGCAGGTTGGCGAAGACGAATTCGCCGATGAGAAAGGAAAATGACAGGAACAGCGCCACCATCAGCCCGGTGCGCAGATTGGGCAGCACCACCAGCAGGGCGGCGCGCCAGGAGCTGGCGCCAAGCAGGTGGGCGGCGTCCATCAGGTCGCGCAGGTTCAGCGCCTGCAGGTTGTTGCTGATGGCGCGATACATGAAGGGCAGGGCGATGGTGAAGTAGCAGAACACCAGGATCCAGGGCGTGCCGGTCAGCGGCAGCGGACCACTCGCGTAGAGCTGCAACAGGCCGACCGCCGAGACCACCGGCGGGACGGCGAAGGGCAGCAGGATCAGCACGTTCATCAGCGCATCCAGCCGTGGAAAGTGATAGGCGATGGCGAACATGGCCGGCAGGATCAGCACGCAGGACAGCGCCAGGGCGCCGAAGCAGATTGCCAGGGAGCGGCCGAAGGCGGCGAGAAAGCGCGGCTCGCTCCACAGCTGCAGGTACCACTTGAAGGTAAAGCCCGCCGGCAGCAGGGTTGCCGACCACTGGGTGGCCAGGGAATAGAGGAGGGTGGCGGCCAGGGGCGTGAGCAGGATCAGAAACAGGATCCAGACCACTGTCCGATGATAGAGGCGCTCAGTTCTGGACATGCCGACTCCGCCGTAGCAGCCACTGGTGGACGAGGGTGATCAGGGTCATGAAGGCCACCAGCAGCATGGCCAGCGCCGCGGCCAGGTTGGGCTCCAGATAGATATCGCCGGAAACCAGGGCGGCGATGCGCACCGGCACCACGTTGAAGTTGCCGGTCGTGAGCGCATAGACCGTGGCGTAGGCGCCCAGGGCGTTGGCCAGCAGGATGATGAAGGTGCCGACCAGCGCCGGGCTGAGCACCGGCAGGCCGATGTGCCGCCAGTATTGCCAGGTGCCGGCGCCGAGCAGCGCCGCCGCGTCGCGCCAATCCTGCTTCAGGGCTTCGAAGGCCGGGAACAGCAGCAACACCCCCAGGGGAATCTGGAAGTAGGTGTAGATGAGGATCAGGCCGCCCTTGGTGTAGAGGTTGAAGCCTTCGATCAGTCCGAATTGCTTGAGTGCCAGGGTCAGGCAGCCGTTGATGCCCAGCAGGATGATGAAGGCGAACGCCAGCGGCACCCCGGCGAAGTTGCTGGTCATGTTGGTGAAGGCCACCACGAAGCCGCGCAGCCGCGAGTCGACCCGGGTCAGCGAATAGGCGCCGAGCAGGGCGATGAGCAAGCCGCAGACGCTGGACCAGAGCGAAATTTCCAGCGAGAAGCGGATGGCCTGCAGGTAGAAGGGCGAGCCGAGGATCTCGGCGTAGTTGCCCAGGCCCCAGCCACTTTCGCTGGAATTGAAGCTGTTGAAGGCGATCCAGGCCAGCGGCGCCAGCTGGAAGGCGCCGAACACCAGCAGGAACGGCAGGATCAGCAGCAGGGCGAGACGGGGCCGCTTCATGCCAGCAACTCCCGGCATAGCGGCTTGTCGTGGGCGAGGCCCAGCAGCGTGCAGACGGTACCGCAGAGCTCCACCTGGCGCGGTGTGGCCTCGCCCAGGGAGAAGCCCGCGCCGAAGACGAACAGGGGCACCTCGCGTTCTTCCGGGAGCGTCCCGCCGTGACTGCGGTCGTCGTTCATGCCGTGGTCGGCGGTCACCAGCACCTGGTAGCCGGCGTCCAGCCAGGCGGACAGGTAGTGGGACAGCAGGCCGTCGGCGCGGCGCGCGGCATTGCGGTATTCGGGGCTGGAGAGGCCGTGCCGGTGGCCGGCATCGTCGATGTTCATCGGATGCACCAGGAGGATATCCGGCGCCTGGGTCAGGCGCAGGTGCTCGGCGTCGTCGAACAGATGGGAGTCCGGGTAGTGGTCGGCGTAATAGAAGTGGCCGTGCTGGATCGGCAGGGCGGTATCGCTGACGTGCCTGTCCCGCGCTCGATCGAAGGGGCTGCGATTATAGAGTTCGCTGACCCAGTGGTAGGCCGCCGCCGCCGTGGTGAGGCCGGCGGCCTGGGCCAGATGGAAGAGGCTGGTCTGGTTGGACAGCCGGTCCACGCCATTGTGGACGAT
The DNA here is from genome assembly GCF_029959585.1 of Pseudomonas sp. PS02302. Lineage (NCBI taxonomy): Bacteria > Pseudomonadati > Pseudomonadota > Gammaproteobacteria > Pseudomonadales > Pseudomonadaceae > Pseudomonas > Pseudomonas sp. PS02302. Next base: position 4,949 of record NZ_JASCON010000031.1, on the reverse strand, counting down.
GCCGCTGCTTACCGGGGGCACCCCGGTAAGCAGGCATTCGTAGAGCGGGCGGGAGAGCGAGGGCAACTCGCATTCCAGCGGGTAGAGGCGACCCCGGCCGGCCAGGCAGAGCGCCTGGAGAAAGCCGAGTCCGTGTTCGGCGACCCTCAGGGCGAGTCCGTCCAGCACGACCAGGATGACCTTCATGACGTCACTGCTGCATGTTGATCAGAACGTGTTCCTGCCAGAGCCGCGGCAGGCGCTTGGAGGTTTCCTCCCAGGCCTTGGCGTCGGCGATGGGCCGGGCCTTGGCGTATTGCGCCTGGGGCAGCAGCTTGGCCTGGACGTCGGCCGGCAGGGTCAGGTGCTCGGCGCGGATCGGTCGGGCATAGCCCTGGGCCAGGTTGATCTGGCCGGCGTCGGAGAAGATGTACTCGCGGGCCAGCTTGGCGGCGTTGGGGTGCTTGGCGTACTTGTTGATGATGGTGGTGTAGCCGGAGGTCACCGAGCCATCGGAGGGGATCAGCACCTCGAAGCGCGAGCGATCGATCTGGTCGCGATAGCTCAGGGCGTTGAAGTCCCACACCACCCCGACTTCCACTTCACCCTTCTCGAGGTTGGCCACCACCGGGTTGGTGAAGGCCAGGCGACCCTGCTTGGCCAGTTTGGCGAAGAAGTCCAGCGCCGGTTTGATGTTCTTCTCGTCACCGCCGTTGGCATAGGCCGCTGCCAGTACGCCACTCACCGCCTGGGAGGCGGCGCTGACGTCACCGATGGTGACCTTGTAGTTGCCCTTGAGCAGGTCCGCCCAGGAGTGGGGGACGTCCTTGACGGTCTGCTTGTTGACGATGAAGGCGATGGTGCCGGTGTAGGCCAGTGCCCAGTGACCGTCGCTGTCCTTGGCCCAGCTCGGTACCTGGTCCCAGGTGCTCGGCTTGTAGGGCTGGGTAACGCCCTTCTGCACGGCGATGGGGCCGAAGGAAGCACCGACGTCACCGATGTCGGCGGAGGCGTTCTCGCCTTCGGCGGCGAACTTCGCGATCTCCTGGGCGGAGCTCATGTCGGTATCCTGGTGCTTGAGCCCGTATTTCTGCTCAAGGTCCTGCCAGGTACCTTTCCAGTTCGCCCAGGTATCGGGCATGCCGACGCTGTTCACCTCGCCTTCCTTGCGGGCGGCGGCTTCGAGGGTTTTGAGATCGACGGTATCGGCGAAGGCGGTACCGGCCTGTAGCGCAACGGCAGTGGCCAACAAGGAAGCAAGCAGACGGGTCATACGGGTGCTCCAGGTGTTAGGGCTTGGTCTAGGTCAGCAAGACACAGGCCAATCTAGGACCGGGGTATGACGATTTGATGGCAATGCGCCCTGTTTCACCGCTGGCACGGGCGCTGCAATCGTCACCAAGCGGTCATGTGGCCGTCTTAGTCTCCCAACAAACCCTAGTCGAGGCACTCCGGGTGCACCAATCCGAAACTGGTCTAGTCCAAAGAAGTGCGCCGGGTGCCGGTGCCATCCGCCAGGCATTGCAGGAGCAGATCGCCCATGGCCTGCTGCCGGCGATGGAGCGCCTGCCCTCCGAGCGCCAGCTGAGCGAACTGTTCGCCACCACCCGTATCACCCTGCGTGAAGCCCTGCTGCAGCTGGAGGCCCTGGGGCTGATCTATCGCGAGGAACGCCGGGGCTGGTTCGTCGCCCCGCCGCGGCTGGCCTACAACCCCCTGGCGCGGACCCATTTCCACGCCATGGTGGAAGCCCAGGGACGGGTGCCGGCGACCGAGGTCGTGGCGGCGCGGCAGATGCTGGCGTCCGCGGAGATCTGTCGCCTGCTGGAGTTGCCGGCGCTGTCCAGCGTCTATCAGATCCGCCGGGTGCGTCGGGTGGACGGCCGGCTGGTGCTCTATGTCGAGCACTACCTCAATGCCGCCTATTTCCCGGGCTTGCTGGAGCACGATCTGCAGCGCTCCCTCACCGAGTTGTATCGCGACCGCTACGGCATTCGCTACGGCGAGGTACGCTTCGAGATCCTGCCCACGGCGCTGCTGCCGGAGGCGGCTCAGGCGCTGCGGGTGGCACAGGGCAGTCCGGCGCTGCACATCACCCGCATCAACCACGACCAGCAGGGGCGACTGATCGATTGCGACCTGGAATTCTGGCGGCACGACGCCATCCAGGTCAGGGTCGAGGTGCCGGATTAGGCCGGCGTCAGAGCGGCAGTTCGCTGCTCGCATAGAAGGCCGTCAGCACCTTGATCAGATGACCCAGGTCGTGGCTGCCGGCCAGTTCGCGGATGGAGTGCATGGCGAAGGTGGGCAGGCCGATGTCCACGGTGCGCACCCCCAGCTGCCCGGCGGTGATGGGACCGATGGTGGAACCGCACCCCATGTCGCTACGCACCACGAAGCTTTGTACCGGCACCGCTTCGCGCTGGCAGAGGTCGCGGAAGAAGGCCGCGGTTTCGCTGCTGGTGGCATAGCGCTGGTTGGCGTTCACCTTGATCACCGGACCGGCGTTCAGTTTCGGGCCATGGTTGCCATCATGCTTGTCGGCATAGTTGGGGTGCACGCCATGGGCGTTGTCGGCCGAGATCAGCAGCGAGCGCTGCAGGATGCGGGTCAAGGCATCACCGGCGGGCAACAGGCGCTGCAGCACCTGTTCGAGGAAGGGACCATCGGCGCCACAGCAGGAGGTGGAGCCCACTTCCTCGTGGTCGGTGCAGACCAGCACGGCGTTCTCGTCGCCCTCGTCGGCCAGCAGGGCGGTCAGACCGGCATAGCAGGACAGCAGGTTGTCCAGGCGGGCGGCGGCGATGAAGTCGTCATCCAGCCCGATCAGGGCGGCGGGCTGGACATCGTAGAAGCTCAGTTCGAAATCCAGCACCTCGGCCTCGCCGATGCCATGTTCCTGTTGCAGGCGCGCGGCCAGCAGGGCGCGGAAGTCGCGCCGCTCGCCGGCCGGCACCTGGGCCAGGATCGGCGGCAGCTCGTTCTGGGCATTGATGGCCCAGCCCTGGTTGGCTTCGCGATTGAGATGGATGGCCAGGTTGGGAATGATCGCCAGCGGCTTGCGGAAGTCGATCAGCCGACTCTGCACCCGGCCCTCGGCGCGATAGGTCACCCGGCCCGCCAGGGACAGGTCGCGGTCGAACCAGGGCGCCATCAGCAGGCCGCCATAGACCTCGACGCCCAGTTGCCAGAAGCCCTGGCGCTGCAGCTCCGGCTGCGGCTTGACCTTGAGACAGGGGCTGTCGGTATGGGCGCCGACCAGGCGCATGCCGCGCTCCAGTGGTTGGGCACCCAGGCGCACGGCGATCAGCGAGGAGTCATTGCGGGTGACGTAGTAGCGTCCACCCGATTGCACCGACCAGCTTTCACGCTCGTCCAGGCGCTGGTAGCCGGCGGCTTCGAGACGGCGCGCGAGGGTCGCGGTGGCGTGGAAGGGCGTGGGCGAAGTGGAGAGGAAATCGATGAGGCCTTGGATCTGATCGGTACGCATGGACGACTCCGGACGACAAGGCGTCCAGTCTAGGTTCTGGACCGAGGTGAGTCGAGCGTAGCGCCCAGGCCGGGCGGCAGCTCAGGACTCAGCGTCGCCGCAGCACCAGGTGATGGATGTGCCAGTGCTTGGGGCGCCCGACCGCGGTATGGCCGTCCTCTTCCTCTTCCCGCTGCAGCAGGACGTCCCAGTTCCGCAGCAGCTGCTGCAGGTGCGCGGCGTCGACGACCGTCACGCCCTTGCTGGCCCAGCTGTCCCGCTCGCCGAACAGCTGGCCGCAGAACAGGCCACCCGGGCGCACCGCCGTGGTGATCCCGGTCCAGAGCAGCGGGAAGCGCGCTGGCTCGCAAAAGGGCAGGGCGAAGCTGGAATTGACGAGGTCGCAGGGGGGGATTTCGAGCGTTTCAAAGCGTGTCTGGCGGGTTTCCAGGCGTGTCTGCAGCAGGGCCGGCGTGCGCTCGCGCAGGGTGCTCAGCGCCTCGGCCTCGGCATCCACCGCCAGCACCTGCCAGCCGCGTTCCAGCAAGACGCGGGTGTCGCGTCCGGTGCCGCAGCCCAGATCCAGCGCCGATCCTGGCGGATTCGAGCGGAATGAGAGGGCCTGCAGCAGCGTCTCGCGCGGACCGCCCGCGGCGGTGGCGGTGTAGTAGGACGTCCAGTGAGACAAGCGGCACTCCTCTGGCTGAGTGCCTCAGTATGCCAGCGCCGAGGCTCAGAAAGGCGCGGGACTGGTAAAGCTCATCCGCTCGCCCGAAAGGGGATGGGTCAGCGTCAGCAGACTGGCATGGAGGCAGAGGCGCGGCTGGGCCGCCAGCGCCTCGCCCTCGGCATAGAGCTGATCGCCCAGCAGCGGATGCCCGATGCTCAGCATATGGACGCGCAGCTGATGGGAACGACCGGTGATGGGGGTGAGTTCCACCCGGCTGTAGTGGCCGTGACGCTCCAGCACCTGCCAGAAGGTCAGGGCGTGGCGTCCCAGTTCGTGGTCCACGACGTGGCGCGGCTTGGTCGGCGGATCGTAGCGCAACGGCAATTCGATGCGGCCGCTGTTGGCCTCCGGCTCGCCCCAGCAGAGGGCACTGTAGGCCTTTTCCGTTTCGCGATCATGGAATTGCCGGGACAGCTCGCGATGGCTGTCGGCGTCCCGCGCCAGCACGATGACCCCCGAGGTCTCCCAATCCAGGCGATGGACGATGCGCGCCTCGGGATAGCCATTTTCCTGCAGGCGGGTCACCAGGCAGTCACGGTTGTCTTCGGCGCGACCGGGGACCGACAGCAGCAGGGTGGGCTTGTCGACCACCAGCAGGGCGGCGTCCTGGTGGATGATGCGGATGTTGGAGAGGGGCATGGGCTTCCTGGAGGGCCTGGTGGCGAATCACGGCACCGCGCTGGGCAGGTGCCGAGGATTCGCCATGGCTTAAACGCCAGCGGCCGGCCGGGGGGCCCCGCGGTCCAGCTGCGCGCGCCGTAGCGGGCGGGG
>NZ_JASCON010000030.1:0-56381 GCF_029959585.1 Pseudomonas sp. PS02302 | reverse complement strand
GGCCGCGGACTGGCATGCCAAGGTCCGCGGCCAGGCCAGACGTATCCTGGTGCTGGATGATCTCGCCAATCGACCCCTGGCGTGTGATCTGCTGGTTGATCCCGGCGATCATCCATGGCCGGAGCAGCGCTACCTATCCCTGCTGCAGCGCGATGCTATGCAACTGTACGGGCCAGACCACGCGCTGCTGCGCGATGAGTTCAAGCAGGCGCGACAACGCCTGGCCCCGCGCGCGGGGCGCCTGGAACGGATACTGGTGTTCTTCACCGGCGGTGACGACCTGGGCCAGACGCGGCTGGCGCTGCAAGCCCTGCTCAACTGGCGTCCCGACCTCGCTGTCGATGTGGTGGTCGGAGCAGGCCAGGCTGACCAGGCAGAGCTCCAGGCGCTGTGCGACCGGCCAGGGTGGCGACTGCACATACAGATCGACTACATGGCCCGGCTGTTGGCAGCCGCCGATCTGGCCATAGGCGCTGCCGGCGCCTCGTCCTGGGAGCGTTGCGCGCTGGGAGTTCCGGCGCTCTTGGCAATCCTGTCCGATAACCAGCGCGAGTTGGCGGCTGGTCTGGAGCGCCGTGGGGCTGCGCTTGTCCTGGGCGAAGGTGCCGAGCTTGAAGTCGAGGATTATCAGCAGGCCCTGCAAGCCCTGACGCCTGAGCAATTGGCTCTGATGTCGGCGCAGGCCTGGAAGCAGGTGGATGGCCTGGGTACCCAGAGAGTCGTTCACGCCCTAATGGAATTGTCGGCCGCACGCTGAGGCGGTGGAGGAAAGCTCGCATGTACCCACGTCCATTCGCTATCGCCGGCCGCGAGATTGGGATAGCGCATCCGCCGTACTGCATTGCCGAGGTTGGCATCAATCACAATGGTGAGCTGGATACGGCGTTTCGTTTGATCGAGGTGGCCAAGTCGGCCGGTGCGGATGCGGTCAAGTTTCAGACGTTCAAGGCCGAGGAGTTTTGTGGCGATCCTCAGCAGCTATTCACCTATACCTCCCAGGGGTTGTCGGTCACTGAACCTATGCTGGAGATGTTTCGGCGCTATGAATTTACGCCAGCGCAGTGGCGTTTGATTGCCAATCACTGCAGAGACTGCGGCATTACCTTTTTTTCTACCCCGCAAAACCCCTCGGATCTTGAGCTGCTGCTCGGGCTTGGTGTCCCGGTAGTCAAGGTCGGCTCTGACGACTTCAGTAACCTGCCTCTGCTACGGCATTACTCAGACGTAGGGTTGCCCCTTATTTTGTCCTGCGGCATGAGCGATCTGGCGGACGTCCATGCCGCTTTAGATGCCGTTGGCTGGTTTAGCGGCACGCCAATCGTTCTGTTGCTGTGCACGTCCCAGTACCCTACACCCGACGAAGACGTCAACTTGGCAAAGCTTTCAACGCTACAGGGCGCTTTTCCCGGCCTGGTAATCGGTTTTTCTGATCACACCCAGGATGCCCTGGCGGCTAGCGTCGCGGTAGGACGGGGAGCCTGCGTCTTTGAAAAGCACTTCACGCTTGATCGGGGTTTATCAGGTCCGGATCATTGGTTTTCAGAGACGCCTGACTCCCTGGCACTTTGGATAAGCACCATCCGCCGCTCCGCTGTCTTGATCGGTTCTCCCTACCTGAGGCCAACGGCCTCGGAGCGGGAAATGCGTGTACTCGCTCGCCGCAGCATCGTGGCCCTGGCCGATATAGCCGCAGGTGAGCGCTTGACAACGATCAATCTCGGTCTGCGTCGACCGGGTGACGGCCTAGCGCCCGCACTCTATGAGGGGGTCCTTGGTCATTGCGCACTGCGATCCCTGAAAAAGGGGGAGCGCTTGCAGCTTGGCGACTTTGCGCGGATCAGCGTCCATGCAGACTGACAATTCTGTAGTCCGTCGTGGTGACTTCGCCTTACGGCCCGTGCAGTTCGCGGACGCCCCCCTGCTCCTGTGCTGGCGGAACGCGCCGAGAGTTCGGCAGACGATGTACTCCACCCGCCTCATCGGTGAGGCCGAACATCATGCCTGGCTGAAACGCGAGTTGGATTCGTCTCAATCCCGGCACTTCCTCTTTAGCTGTGCAGAGCAAGCAGTCGGCTATGCCTGTCTGACGGATATCCGCAACGAACATCGGCGCTGTACCTGGGGCTTCAATCTCGGCGATTCGGTGCAACCTAGAGGTACTGGTTCTCGGATGCTATTCCTCTTGGCCGAGGTGGCCTTCGATCAGTTGCAGCTGGACAAGCTTTGGGCCGAAGTCCTGGACTTCAACGTGGCCAGCCTGCGAGTACACGCTCGACTTGGTTTCCAAGAGGAGGGACAGTTGCTCCGGCATGTCCACCGGCCGGATGGTGTCTTCGATGTCGTGCGTCTGGCTCTCTTTGCCGGGCAGTGGCAAGCCATGCGATCCGCCCTGCGGGAGAAGCTCTTCTATGACTGACAGCTTATCAAGCCTGGCCATTCACCAGCCTGCTTACCTACCCTGGCTCGGTTACTTCGATCGCATCGCCCAGGTCGACCTTTTCGTCTTCCTCGATACCGTGCAATTCGAGAAGAACAGCTTCATCAATCGCAATCGCATCAAAACCCCCCAGGGTGTCCAGTGGCTGACCATACCGGTATCCAGTCGCGGCCACCTGAGCAGCGATCTACGCGAGACTCGTATCGACAATTCGCGCGATTGGCGCGCTGACCACCTCAAGGCACTGGCGCTGAACTATCGGCGCACGCCGCATTTCGCCATGCGCTTCGCGCGTCTGCAGCACCTCTACGCCGAACCTGAAGAATGGCTTTCGGCCTGGTGCTGGCGGCAACTGCGCTTCTGGCTCGACGAGTTGCAGATCCCGACACCCGTGCTGCGCGCGAGCGACCTCGACCTGCGGCAGCGCAAGTCGGCGCTGGTGCTGGAAATCTGTCAGCGCCTGGGCGCACGGCATTATGTCTCGGGCAGCCTGGGGCGCGACTATCTGGACGAGGCGTCCTTCACCAGCGCCGGAATAGCCGTGGAGTACCAGGCCTTCGTGCCCCGACCCTATCCTCAGCTCTGGGGCGAGTTCAGTCCCGGCCTGGGCGTGGTCGACTGGTGGTTCAATCAGCCCGAATCGATCACCCCCTTCAGGAGTCAGCCATGAGCTTTTCCGCCGAGTGGGAACAGCGCTACGCGGCCAATACCCATCTGTCCATCTGGCCGTGGTCGGATGTGGTCAGCCTGACGCGGCGCCATCATCCCACGCTCGGTCCAGGCCATCGTGTCCTTGAGCTCGGCTGTGGCGCGGGTGCCAACATTCCGTTCTTTCTGCAGCTCGGGGCCGACTACCACGGCCTCGATGGCAGCCCGACCATGGTCACTCAGCTGCAGGAGCGCTTTCCGCCGCTGAGACAGCGACTGCTCGTCGCTGACTTCACCGAGGCCTGGCCGCTAGCGCCTGGCTTCGAGCTGATTCTCGATCGCGCCAGTCTGACTCACAACACCACCGCCGCCATTCGACGCTGCCTGGCCCAGGTGCTGGCGGCGCTGCAGCCTGGCGGGCTGTTCATCGGCGTGGACTGGTTTTCCACCGCGCATTCGGAGGTCGCCCATGGGCGACCCGATACCGATGCCAATACCCGTACTTCTTACACGTCCGGGCCCTTTGCCGGGGTAGGGCGAGTGCACTTTGCCGATGAGACCCTGCTGCGCGAACTCTTCAGCGATTTCGATCTGCTGCACCTCGAAGAAAGACGTGCCCAGCGTCTAGAGCCGGCCGATGGCCTCTGCATCGCCACCTGGTCGCTGGTGGCGCGCAAACCCGAGAAGAAAAGCTCATGAATAACGAACGCATACTGGTCATCGCCGCGCACCCGGACGACGAGATCCTCGGCTGCGGCGGCGCTATCGCCCAGCACAAGGCCCGTGGGGACGAGGTCCATGTCGTCATCATGGCCCAGGGGCTCTACAGCCGAGGAACACCCGAGGAAGTCGAGCGCCTTGCCCTGGAAAAGGCGTCCGACGAAGCCAATCGTATTCTGGGTGTGGATCGCCTGACCCGTCTCGACCTGCCGGACAACCGTCTCGACAGTCTCGATCTGCTGGATCTGGTCAAGCCCGTCGAAGCCCTGATTGGCGAGCTGCAGCCCGGTATCGTCTATGGCCACTGGTGTGGTGACGTAAACATCGATCATCGACGCCTGCATGAAGCGGTAGTCACGGCTTGCCGACCGCAACCGGGTCATCCGGTGCATACCCTGCTGTTCTTCGAAGTCGCCTCGTCCACCGAATGGCAGCCTCCCCACAGCGCCCCGGCCTTCCTGCCGAACTGGTTCGTCGATATCGACTCCGTACTGACGCTCAAGCTGCAGGCACTGGATGCCTATGCGATGGAAATGCGCGAGTGGCCGCACCCGCGCTCGCTGAAGGCGGTCGAGCATCTTGCCCGTTGGCGTGGCGCCTGCGTCGGCATGGCCGCGGCAGAAGCCTTCGTACTGGGCCGGCGGCTGCAGTCATGATCGGGCGTGACGACGTCTCGCCGGCTGCCCGGGACTGGGCCTCGACCGACCTCCCGCTTTCCGACGGCCCTTGGCTCTTCGGCAATGCCGGGATCGATCGCCTGCGGCAGCAGGTGGAAGACGCCTTCGCCCGCCGTCATCTGCATCCCGCAGCCGAACCCCTGCGGGTGAGTGCCGAGCAGACGTCCGTACCGGCGACCCGCAACCTGCAGGCCTATGCCGCGCTACCGGCGACGCTGTCGACCGAGCAGCGTTGGCGTGACTATGCCGCCGCTCTCGAAGAGGGCGGGCGACTGGTGCTGGACGTGCGTCCGGCGGAGCACTGGCAGGGATTCGGCCGGCGCCTGACAGTCCTGGATCAGCGCACACCCTGCCATGCCGTCAGCGACCTGATCAGCCAGTTGAGCGCCCAGGGGCTGGCCGTCATCGCCATCGAGCCGTATGCCGGGCTCTGGGACAATGCCTGGCTGTATCGAGGGCTCAGGCACAGACACAAGTGGCGGCGCCTGCTGTCCTGGCTCGCCAGCGACGAGGCACTGCTGACCTGGGCGCTACGCCTGGAACAGGAGGTCTTCGCCAGGCTGGCACCCCGGGCATGTGGACGCTGCCTGATCGCCGCCGAGAAGCGTTCGGCGCCGGTGGATCCTGAGGAGGCATTGCAAACGCTCACCGAGCGCGACCAGGCCCTGCGTGATCCCCTGCGTCTGTCGCCGGGTGCCGAGGCAATGGCGGCAAGCCAGGCGCAGGTGACGTCTTCCCTGCGCGCCCAGCAGCTGTTGCTCATGCTTGCGGAAGTTCTGCAGCGACACTATCAGCAGCTGGATTGGCTGGCGCTGCTGCCTGAGTCGGCCGCTCGGCAATTGCGCGATTGGCAGTCGGCCGAGGCTTTCGATCAGCGCGCCATGACGATTCTGGAGGCGTGGCGCCAGGGCTCCGGCGAACATGAGGAGCTGTTGCGCGGCCTCGACTATTCCCTGATGACGCCACTGTTGCGGCAGTATCTTCCGGCACGGAGAACGCCCTCGTGAAAGCCCCGGCCATCGTCGCCTTCCTTTGGGACAATCAGCTGCCGGTGCTGCGGGAGTTCTTCCGCCGGCACGGCCCCCTGACCCTGATCACCCTGTCGCCCTACGTCTCGCAGGGGCTGCTGGACGTATTGGACGAGGCGGGTAGCAAAGTCTTGGTGCTGGATCAGGCGCTGGACGATGCGGGCGTCTTCGCCGTTGAGCGCGACACCTACCACTGGCATACCCGACTGCAGCTCTGGTTCGACCAGGGCCCACCGGCGCGCTTGTACAACGAAGACTGGACCGCGTTGCGCACCCTGATCGAAGCCCGCCTGCACGCCGAGTTGCCCACCGTGGTGACGCTGCTGGAAAGCCTCGGCTGCGCGCAACGTGACTACCGGCTGAGTCTGGTGCTGGGCAGTGAAGACGTGATGGTCATCGCCAAGGTGACCATGCTCTGGGCGCGCGCCCACGGGATTCCCTCGCTGCACCTGTCCCACGCCCTGGCCCTGAACGATCCCTATACGGTGCATGGGCGCCAGGTCGCCGACATCACCGCCGTCTATGGCCAGCGTGGCCTGGAGGGCTATCTGGATTATGGCGTGCCGCCGGAGCGTCTGAGGGTCACTGGCAACCCGGCCTGGGATGGCATTCCCGCACGGTGTGCGGCCCGTGCCGAGCACGCCGAGGCTCTGCGTGTCAGGCATGGTCTCCGCGCCGGGGAACCCATCGTGGTGTTCGGCACCACCTGGGCGAGCGCTCATAGCGCCCATGGCGACCAGGCCATTTTCGAGCGGACCGTGGCGGCCTTCATCGACGCCTGCGAGAGGCTGTTCAGTGCCGGGTTGACCTTCAATCCGGTGATCAAGGACCGTCCGCCCAATTTCCAGTTCGGCGAGACGCGCGTGGCTGAGTTGCTGCGCGAACGCCAGGCCGATCCGGGTCGCTACTTCTATCTGGTCGAAGACGGTCCGCTCTGGCCGGTGGTCGCCGATGTGCTGATCGCCGTGGATTCCAACTACTGCGTCGAAGCCCTGCTGAGCAGCACCGCCGCCATCAATTTGCGGCATCCCGGCAACATGCCCTTCGGACCCTGCTATGCGGCGGAAGCCGGTGTCGCCGACGTCACGGCGGAAGAACTGCCCGATGCGCTTGGCCGTCTGCTGCGCGATCCTGTCGAGCGGGCTCGCCAGATCGCGGCCAGCGCCCGCGACGCACCCTATTACAACCTTGCCCAGGAGGGCGACGCCGCCCAGCGCGTCGCGCAGCTGATGGGGGAGATGGCCGTCGGCCTGGTGCCGCGTCTGCTGGCCTGGCTGGATGCCCGCCTGCCCATCGCGGCAGAGCGCGAGGCGCTGCAGCGGCCGCTTGACCAACTGGGTCGCGGCCGGCAGTTGCTGGGCCTCGTGATTATCGATGCCGACCAGCAGGGTGGCGCGGTGCAGCGGACTCTGGGCAGTCTGCAAGACACCCTGGGTGCGGCCTGGACCGCCGTGGTGATCAGCCCGGCGCCTGCGCCTGTCACCCTGGAGGCCGGTATTGAATGGCTGCCGGTCGGGGCAGGGGAGGTCATGACCGTCGTCTCGGCGCGGATGCAGGAGCAGGGCAATGCGGCCTGCGACTGGTGGCTGACCCTGGACGCCGGGAGCGAATTCACCCGTAGCGGCCTGCTGCTGTTCACCTCGATGCTGGCCCGGCTGCAGTTGCAGGATCCCGAGGGGCAGGTCAGTCATGCCTGCTTCGCCGACGAATTGCAGCGCTCTGCCGAAGGCGCCATCGGCGCCTGCTTTCGCCCCGACTTCAACCTGGATCTGCTGCTGAGCTTTCCGGCGTTGTTCGGACGGCACTGGGCCGTGCGTCAGTCGAGTCTGCTCGCCCTGGGCGGCCTGGAGCCCGCCTACGGCACTGCGGCACCCCTGGATCTGCTGCTGCGCTTGATCCAGCGCCATGGCGGGGCGGGTATCGAACATCTGCCCGAGGTCCTGCTGGTCGCGGACAGTCCCGCCCTGAGCGTCGAGCCCGCCGAGCAGGTGGCGCTGGAGCAGCATCTGCAGGCGCGCGGCTATGCCGAGGCCCGGGTCGAAGCCTTTCTACCACGGCGGTATCGCATCACCCACGGCCATCAGGCGACCCCCAGCGTATCGGTGATCATCCCGGTGCTGGATGAGCTGGAGCGCGTCCAGCGCTGCCTGGACAGTCTGCTGGAACAGACCCGCTATGCCCGTTTCGAGGTCCTGTTGGTCGATTGCGGCAGCCGTCAGCCGGCGACGCAACGCTGGCTGAATGATCTGGAGGCGCTAAATGCCGAGCAGGTGAAGGTCTGGCGTTTCGACGGCGAGCCGAATCGTTCCGCGCTGATCAACGCCGTGGCCCAGGCCAGCGCGGCGGACTTCCTGCTGCTGCTCGAACCCAGTTGCGTGCTGGTGCAGCCGGACTGGCTGGAGGTGTTGCTCGATCAGGGGCAACGGCCGGAAGTCGGCGCCGTCGGGCCGCGCATCTGCGATCCCCAGGGCCAGATCCTCGAAGCGGGCCTGCTGTTGGGCCTGGACGATGCCGCCAGTGCCGCCTTCGCCGGGGAGGATCTGCAGACGCCCGGCTATCTGAGCCGGCTGCAACTGGTTCAGGACTACAGCGCCCTGGGTGCAAGCTGCCTGCTGTTGAAGCGCGAGCTTATGCTTGCGCTGGATGGCTGGGATGCCGAGCGTTTTCCCCTGGCCTATGGCCCGGTGGATTTCTGCCTGCGCCTGCGGCAGGCCGGTTATCTCAATGTCTGGACGCCCCAGGCGACGGTTGTCCAGGAAGGTCTGGACGGCGCGCGGGTCGATCGGCAACGGGCGACGGAGCGCGAAGCGCTACAGGAACGCTGGCTCCCCGTGCTGGCACGGGATCCCGCGTACAACCCCCAGCTCTCGTTGGCCGGCAGCGGCTTCAGCTTCGAATACGGCACACGACGACTGCAGCAGGCCGTCCTCCCGCAGATCCTGGTCTGTCCCGCCGACGAGGCGGGCTGCGGCCATTACCGGATACGTCAGCCGCTGATGGCGCTGCGCGATGCCGGTCGGGTGGAAGGCCTGATCTGCGCCCAGCATCCGACGCCTCTGGAGCTGGAGCGTTTTTCGGTCGATACCCTGGTCCTGCAGCGGCAGATCACCGATGACCAGCGTGACAGTCTGCGTCGCCTGCACAGGCTGTCACGCACCTTCACGGTGTTCGAGCTGGACGACTATCTGCCCAACCTGCCGCTCAAGAGCATGCATCGCGCCTCGATACCCAAGGATATCCTCAAGGCGCTGCGCCAGGCTGTGGCGACCTGCGACCGCCTCGTGGTTTCCACGCCGGCGCTAGGCGTAGCGCTGGCCGGTATGAATGCCGACATACGCGTCGTACCGAACTTCCTTCCCCCACGCTGGTGGGCGGGGCGGCACAGCCTGCGTAGACAGGGACGCAAGCCGCGAGTGGGCTGGGCCGGGGGCAGCAGTCATACCGGTGACCTGGAGCTGGTGGTGGATGTCGTCCAGGCGCTCGCCGATGAGGTGGAGTGGGTTTTCTTCGGCATGTGCCCCGACCGACTCAGGCCCTATGTGCATGAGTTCCATCCGGGCGTCTTCATCGACGACTACCCGGCCAAGCTGGCCAGCCTGAATCTGGATCTGGCGATCGCCCCGCTCGAAGACAATCTGTTCAACCGCTGCAAGACCAACCTGCGGCTGCTCGAATATGGCGCCTGCGGTTTTCCCGTGGTGTGCTCGGATATCGAGCCCTATCGAGGGGATCTGCCGGTCACCCGGGTGCGCAACAGATTCAAGGACTGGCGCGATGCCATTCGCAATCAGCTGGCCGATCTGGATGCCACCGCGCGACAGGGCGATCTGCTGCGTGAACAGGTACTCCGGCAGTGGCTGCTGGAGGGCCGGAATCTGGACGTCTGGCAGGCTGCATGGCTACCCGGTTGAACGCCGCAAGGAAAAGTGCGCTTCGCCATTAAATAAAACGGCTCTCCCGTCGATAACCTGGATGTCACTCTCCGGCGTTTGATCACTGTCAAGTGTCTGGCGAAGAAAATCGCCGAACACCCTTAAAGTTCCAGCGACAGGCGCCGATAAACAAGATGAATGCGAAATACAGGGGCGTCTGAGCAAGCAGGTCCCATTCGCATGCTCAGGCACACAAGGTTCAACTGGAGACGCCACCATGGCACTTACCGTCAATACCAACATCCCTTCCCTGAACACCCAGCGCAACCTGCAGAACGCGTCCAGCTCGCTGGCCACCTCCATGCAGCGCCTGTCCACCGGTAGCCGTATCAACAGCGCCAAGGACGATGCCGCCGGTCTGCAGATCTCCAACCGTCTGACCAACCAGATCAACGGTTTGAACCAGGCGACTCGCAACGCCAACGACGGTATCTCCCTGTCGCAGACCGCTGAAGGCGCCATGCAGCAGTCCACCAACATCCTGCAGCGTATCCGCGACCTGGCCGTGCAGTCCGCCAACGGCTCCAACAGCGACGCCGACCGTTCCGCCCTGCAGAAGGAAGTGACCGCGCAGCAGAACGAACTGACCCGGATCGCCCAGACCACCACCTTCGGTGGCCGCAAGCTGCTGGACGGTTCCTTCGGCACCACCAGCTTCCAGATCGGCGCCAACGCCTACGAAACCATCGACGTCACCCTGAAGGACACCTCGGCCACTGCCCTGGGTTCCAACCAGATCGGCAGCGGTGCCGGCACCAGTGCAGGCAATGCGGTTGCGGGCAGCGGTGGTGTACTCACCACTAGCGGCAGCATCACCCTTGTGGGTGGTGGCAAGAGCCAGCCTGTGACCTACGCCGCCGGTGATTCGGCCAAGACCATTGCTGGCAAAATGAATGGCCAGATTCCTGGTCTTGCCGCCTCGGCGCGCACTGTACTGACCGTAACCGACTCCATCACCAGCGGTGCGGCCAACATGACCATGACCGTGGGCAGCAATTCGCTGAGCCTGGTAGGTGTGAATGGCACCGAAGAAATGGCTAACCAGATCAACGCCAACGCTGCCAAGCTGGGCGTTACCGCGAACTACGATAAGCAGTCCAACCAGATGACCATCACCTCGGCCACTGGCGAAAACGTAAGCTTCGGTGCGGATACCGGTAACGCAGCTGGCGCCATCACGGTTTCCTCGCAGAAATCCGATGGTTCGTTCAGTACCGGTGTGGATGTGCGGGCCAATGGCGGTCAAGCCATGGGCTACGTCAAGCTGGACTCGCCGACCACCTTCGCCATGACCGGCGATACCACCGCGATTTTCGGTGCGACCAAGTCCTCGCTGAGCAAGGTCTCCGACGTCGACATCTCCACCGCCGACGGTGCCCAGAAAGCCCTGTCCGTGATCGACCAGGCCCTGGCTAACATCGACTCCCAGCGCGCTGACCTCGGTGCGGTGCAGAACCGCTTCGACAACACCATCAGCAACCTGACCAACATCTCGGAGAACGCCACCTCCGCCCGTAGCCGCATCAAGGACACCGACTACGCCGCGGAAACCGCGAACCTGTCGAAGAACCAGGTGCTGCAACAGGCTGGTACCGCGATCCTGGCTCAGGCCAAGCAGCTGCCGCAGTCGGTTCTCAGCCTGCTCCAGTAAGGGCGGAGATCGGTCTAGGCAGGGAGAAGGGGGACGCCCCTTCTCCCTTTCATGCGTTGTGAGGACATTACAATGGACATCGTCAAGACAACGGGTTTTTCAGCGGTAAGGCCCTATGGCGCTCAATCGAGCCCTGCGGTCGCGACGTCCTTCAGTGCTTCGGCGACCACGGCGGACTCCACGATCAAGCCGATTTCCCAGGCCAGCAAGGCTGACGGGGACAAGGCCGAGAAGCCGGAAGACGGCAATGTGGATGGTGCCCTGTCCAAGCTGAAGTCGAAATTCCAGGAAGACCACCGCAACCTGGATTTCAGTATCGATGACTCCACCGGCGAGGTGGTGGTCAAGGTGCTGGACGGCGAATCCGGCAAGCTCATCCGGCAGATGCCCAGTGAGGAAGTGCTCAAGCTGGCCAAGCAGCTGGATGACATGCGCAGCCTGATGTTCAAGGCCGAAGCCTAGTTGGCGCGGAACTTGTATCAGGCTACCTGAACGCAGGGGCGACGACGTAACGTTGGCAAGGGGATAGCGACATGGCAGGTATCAGCGGGATTGGCGGCTCGGGATTGGACATCGATTCCATCGTCACCAAGATGGTGGCCGCCGAAAAGGCACCCAAGCAGGATCAGTTGAGCGCGACGCAAAGCAAGGCGACCGCGCAGCTGACTGCGATCGGTTCGCTGAAGGGCGCCATCAGCGAGTTCCAGACCGCACTGACTACGCTCAACAGCCCCACCAGCTTCCAGGCGCGGGCCGTCACCCTATCGAAGAGTGACTATCTCACGGCAACGGCCAGTACCAGTGCCAGCGTTGGCAGTTACCAGGTCGAGGTCAGCAGGCTGGCCACCAGCAGCAAGGTGGCCCTGGCATCCGTGCCAGCTACTTCCACCACGACTTCCAGCGACAACAAGACCTCTACGTCTCCCACCACCTTCGGCAAGGGCACGCTGAGCATCAAGGTCGGCGATACCAAGCTGTCGGATATTCAGGTCGATGCCACCAACAACACCCTGAGCGGCATCCGCGATGCCATCAACAAGGCCGGGCAGAGCCAGGGTATCAGTGCCAGTGTCGTCAATGACGACTCGGGCTCACGCCTGGTATTGAGCAGCACCAAGACTGGCGACGGTAACGATATCTCGGTATCTGTGAGTGGTGACGACGGGTCGGGCAAGCAGAGTCTGACCAAGCTGGCCTACACGCCGAGCGACACTGACTCCACTGATCCTGCGGCCGGCCACTCGCTTACCAAAGCCAAGAGCGCCCAGATGACCATCGATGGTCTGAAGGTCACCAGTGCCTCGAACACGGTGAGCAATGCGGTCGATGGTCTGAGTTTCACCCTCAAGGCCACCACCCCGGCGGACAGTCCTATGACTGTCGGTGTTAGCCAGGACGAGTCGGGGGTCAAGGGCAACATCAAGGGCTTTGTGGATGCCTACAACAAGCTGATGGGCGTGATCAAGACCCAGACCTCGGTGACGAAGGTCGGGGACAACAGTTCGCCCATCGCGGCTGCGCTGGTGGGGGATGCGACTGCCCGCGGCCTCACGACCACCATCCGCAGCGAACTGGGCACTATGCAAGGTACGGGTGCCGTCAAGGCGTTGGCCGACCTGGGCATCACCACCCAGAAGGATGGCACCCTGGCCATCGACGACACCAAGCTTGGCAAGATGGTGAGTTCCAACTTCAGTGATCTGTCCAGCTTCTTCACCGGCGACCAGGGCATAGCGGCGCGCCTCAAGGGCAAGCTCGATCCCTATACCATGACCAATGGCATTCTCGAGCAGCGCTCTAACTCCCTGAGCACCACCTTGAAGAACGTGGATGCCCAGACCGCCACGCTCAACACCCGGATGACGGCGCTCTCGGATCGCCTCTACAAGCAATACAACGCCATGGACCAGCTGTACTCGTCGTTGTCGAGCACCGCGTCCTCGCTGTCCCAACAGCTGGCGGCCATGCCCTTCGCCAACAAGAGTTGAGTGGGCGGATTCGGCCAATCCGGTCGATAAAGGGGTCAAGTTCTTCGCGTCATGACCGATAAACAGAGTATCGGAAACACACAGAGGTCGTGACATGAACGCAATGACAGCCATGCGCCAATACCAGCAGGTCGGCCTGCAGGCGCAGGTGTTCGAAGCCAGTCCCCATCAGCTGATCCAGATGCTCATGCAGGGCGCGCTGGATCGTCTGGCCAAGGCGCAAGGTGCCCTGGAACGTGGTTGGCTGCCGGAGAAGGGCGAGCTGATCGGCAAGGCGGTATCCATCATCGCCGGCTTGAAGGACGTCCTGGATTTCGAGCAGGGTGGCGAGCTCGCCACCAACCTGGATCGTCTGTATGACTATATGATCCGGCGGCTCAGCGAAGCCAACCGCAACAATGATCCTGTTATCCTGGAAGAAGTATCCGGCCTGATCCGCGAGATCAAATCCGGCTGGGATGCCATTGCCCCCTGATCTGGAGTCGACCGATGAACGTCGCCATGCAAAAGACCCCGGTGGAACGCGTCGAGCTCGTCTATGAGCAGATGGCCGCTGCGCTCAAGGCCGGAGACTGGACGCGGATCGCCGAGCTGGATCTGGATTGCCGGCTGTTCGTCGACGAAGCCATGTATGCCACGGGCGACGAGGCCGTAGCCCTGCGTGCCAGCCTCGAGCGTCTCCTCGCGCTCTATGCCTCCCTGCTGCAGGGCTGCAAGGCAGAGCGGGATGCCACCGCGCAGGAGCTGACCAAGCTCAACAAGTCGAACCAGGCTGCCAAGGTCTATCAACTGTTCGGCTGACTGTCATCTGCTGGACGGTAATTCAAAGTTTGGATATTTCGCCGCCATAAAATTGACCCCGCATCACAATTTGTCTTAACTTGCGCAAGATGCCGACCAGTTGGCACTTGGATGCAGGCGACACCTGCGCGTAGCGAACCGACAAGCCGAATTGGGGCAGGGACATGTGGCGTGAAACCAAGATCCTTCTGATCGACGATGAAGCCGAGCGGCGCAAGGCGGTATCGGTCATTCTCGATTTTCTCGGCGAAGATCACCTCGCCTGCACCAGTTCCGATTGGCAAGCCTCTCTCGCAGCGCTCGACAGCAGTCGCCAGGTTAGCTGTGTGCTGGTTGGCCGCGTCGACAGCCGCGGCAACAGTGTCGAGCTGCTCAAGCAGGTGGTGGCCTGGGACGAGATGGTCCCGCTGCTGTTGCTGGGCGAATCGGCGCAGCCGGAATGGCCGGACGATGTCCGCCGCCGCGTGCTGGTCTCTCTCCAGTATCCGCTGGCCTACAACAAGCTGCTGGACTCCCTGCACCGCGCCCAGGTCTATCGCGAGATGTACGACCAGGCCCGGGATCGTGGGCGTCAGCGCGAGCCCGAGTTGTTCCGCAGCCTGGTGGGTACCAGTCGCGCCATTCAAGGCGTGCGCAAGATGATGCAGCAGGTGGCCGATACCGAGGCCACGGTGCTCATTCTCGGCGAATCGGGTACCGGCAAGGAGGTGGTGGCGCGCAACCTGCACTTCCACTCCAAGCGCCGCGAGGCACCCTTCGTGCCGGTCAACTGCGGCGCCATTCCCGCCGAGTTGCTGGAAAGCGAATTGTTCGGTCATGAGAAGGGCGCCTTCACCGGTGCCATCACCAGCCGTGCCGGACGCTTTGAATTGGCTAACACCGGCACCCTGTTCCTCGACGAGATCGGCGACATGCCGCTGCCCATGCAGGTCAAGCTCCTGCGCGTGCTGCAGGAACGGACCTACGAGCGGGTGGGCAGCAACAAGACCCAGAGCGTGGACGTGCGCATCATCGCGGCGACCCACAAGAATCTGGAGCAGATGATCGCCGCGGGCACCTTCCGCGAAGACCTCTACTATCGCCTCAATGTCTTCCCCATCGACATGGCTCCGTTGCGTGAACGGGGCGAAGACATTCCGCTGCTGATCAACGAACTGATCGCCCGGATGGAACATGAGAAGCGTGGTTCCATCCGCTTCAACTCCGCGGCGATCATGTCGCTGTGCCGCCACGAATGGCCGGGCAATGTCCGTGAACTGGCCAATCTGGTGGAGCGCATGGCGATCATGCATCCCTATGGCGTCATCGGCGTGGCCGAGTTGCCGCTCAAGTTCCGCTACGTGGAAGACGAAGCCGATCCCATGGTGGAATCCCTGCGCGAGGAATTGCAGGAGCGCGAGGCCATGGCCGGGATCGGTACCCTTGAGGTGTCCTCCTCGGCGCTATTGCCCAGTGAAGGCCTGGATCTCAAAGACTACCTGGCCAACCTGGAAAAGAGCTTCATCCAGCAGGCGTTGGACGATGCCGGTGGGGTAGTGGCGCGTGCCGCCGAGCGACTGCGTATCCGCCGGACCACCCTGGTCGAGAAGATGCGCAAGTACGGCATGGGCCGTCGGGACGACGAGTTCGACGAAGAGATCTAGTGCACCTTTAGCGGTGCTGAGCGTATCGAGGTAGGGTGGATGACGGCGTAGCCTCATCCACCTTCTACTTTGTAGTGCTGCAAGTGGGTGGAAAAGGCCGCGCCGTTTTCCACCCTACCTCGCTTTGGCGCCAGGGCGGCATGGGTCTTGCTCCAGCCCGGATAATGTCAATTGTCCGTCGCGAGCCCCAGCCGATGCCTGCGCAAGCCCTTTCTTCCGCTGTCCCTGCCGACGCTGCCGTAGAGACCTCCGCCTCGGCCCAGGCTCGCGAAGCTCTGGGGCAGATGTCGCGCCAGCTGAGCGAATCCTTCCAGCTGCTCGAAGCCCGGATGAATTCGCTGCAGGGCGAACTGGAGTGGGTGTCTGCCCAGCGCCTGCAGGAGCTGGCGGAAAAGGAGCGCCTGGCCAGCCGGCTGCAGAATCTGCTCGATGTGCTGCCCGCTGGCATCGTGGTGGTGGATGGCGCCGGACGCGTGCGCGACGCCAACCCGGTGGCGGAGGCCCTGCTCGGCGAACCCTTGGCCGGTGAGCTGTGGCGTACGGTGATCGCGAGAGCCTTTGCCCCGCGCCATGACGACGGCCACGAGGTGTCCCTGCGTGACGGTCGGCGCCTGTCAATCGCCATCCGCTCCCTGGATGGTGAGCCGGGGCAATTGGTGCTGCTCAACGACCTCACCGAAACCCGTCATCTGCAGGGCGAACTGGCACGGCATGAACGGCTTTCGGCGCTGGGGCGGACCATGGCTTCGCTGGCGCATCAGATCCGGACCCCGCTGACCGCGGCGCTGCTCTATGCCAGCCATCTGGAGGAGGGCGGTCTGGCGCTGGCGCAACAGCAGCGTTTCGCCGGCCGCCTCAAGGAACGGCTGCACGAACTGGAAAACCAGGTCCGCGACATGCTGGTATTCGCCCGGGGCGAATTGCCGCTGGCGGATCGGCTGACGCCGGCCGCGTTGTTCACTGCCCTGCGCGAGGCCGCGAACCCGCATCTCGGCGACTGCCCCGTGCGCTGGCAACTCGATGCCAAGGCTGGCCTGCTCACCTGCAACCGCGACATGCTGGTGGGCGCCGCCTTGAACCTCATTCACAACGCCTTGCAGGCCATGGCCGGCAGTGGCCGCCCGGGACGACTCAAGGTGCATCTCCATCGTCGTGACGGGGAGCTGCGCCTGGCGATCAGCGACAGCGGTCCCGGTATTCCGCA
Source organism: Pseudomonas sp. PS02302 (assembly GCF_029959585.1). Lineage (NCBI taxonomy): Bacteria > Pseudomonadati > Pseudomonadota > Gammaproteobacteria > Pseudomonadales > Pseudomonadaceae > Pseudomonas > Pseudomonas sp. PS02302. The sequence goes on along the minus strand of NZ_JASCON010000030.1, from coordinate 39,652 downwards.
GGCGGTTCGGCAACGGCTGGGCGAACCCTTTCTCAGCACCAAGACCACCGGTACCGGTCTCGGCCTGCCGGTCGCCCTGGCGATGGCCAAGGCCCATGGCGGGCGGCTGAACGTGCGTTCCCGGGTGGGGCGCGGCACGGTAGTGACCTTCATCCTGCCGCTGCTGGCGAGCGAGGAGACCCCGGCATGACCCTGCCCATCCTGCTGGTGGAAGACGACCGTGCCCTGCGCGAAGCCCTGGCCGACACCCTGGAACTTGGCGGCTATCGCTATCGCGCCGTGGACAGCGGCGAGGCGGCGCTGCTGGCGCTGGCCGAGGAGTCCTTTGGCCTGGTGATCAGCGACGTCAACATGCCAGGTATCGACGGGCATCAATTGCTGGCCAGTATCCGGCTGCGCGATCCGGCGCTGCCGGTGCTGCTGATGACCGCTTTCGGCAGCATCGAACGCGCCGTTGAGGCCATGCGCGGTGGGGCGGCGGATTATCTGGTAAAGCCCTTCGAGCCGCGCCTGTTGCTGGAGACCCTGGCGCGCTGCTGCCCCCAGGGACGGCGGGCGCCCGGTGGTCGTCAGCCGGTGGCGGCCGATCCCCAGAGTCGGCAACTGCTGGAGCTGGCCAGCCGGGTGGCCCGGAGCGAGGCCACGGTGCTCATCACCGGTGAGTCGGGCACCGGCAAGGAGGTCCTGGCGCGCTTCATCCACGATCAATCGGCACGAGCGGATGGTCCCTTCGTGGCGGTCAATTGCGCGGCCATTCCCGATCACCTGCTCGAGGCCATCCTCTTCGGGCATGAGAAGGGCGCCTTCACCGGGGCCATCGCCGCCCAGCCCGGCAAGTTCGAACTGGCCCAGGGCGGTACCCTGCTGCTGGACGAGATCTCCGAGATGCCGCTTGGCCTGCAGGCCAAGCTGCTGCGGGTCCTGCAGGAGCGGGAGGTGGAGCGGGTCGGGGCGCGCAAGCCGCTGGCGCTGGATATCCGCGTGGTGGCCACCAGCAACCGCAAGCTGGCGGAGGAGGTGGCCGCCGGGCGCTTTCGCGAAGACCTCTTCTATCGCCTGTCGGTGTTTCCGCTGGCCTGGTTGCCGCTGCGCCAGCGACCGGCCGATATCGTGCCCCTGGCCGAACGACTGCTGGCGGTGCAGGCCGCGCGGATGAATCGTCCGGTACCGGTCCTGAGCCCTGCCGCGCGCCAGGCCCTGGCCGAGCATCCCTGGCCGGGCAATGTGCGCGAACTGGACAACGCCGTGCAGCGGGCGCTGATCCTGCAACCGGATCAGCAGATCCAGGCCGAGGACTTCGGGTTGCACTGGTTGGCGACCGGGGTATCGCTGACGCCTGCCGCCGCGCCTGTACCAGCGACAGGCACGGGCGATGACGTACGGCCACTGGACGCCGATCTGCGCGATCGGGAATTCCAGGTGATCCTCGATACCCTCAGGGCCGAGCGTGGTCGGCGCAAGGAGACCGCCGAGCGCCTCGGCATCAGTGCCCGTACCCTCAGGTACAAGTTGGCGCAGATGCGCGACGCCGGCCTGGACGTCGAGTTGGCCCTCGCCGCCAGCTACTGAGCGCGCAAGTCGATAGCCGGCTATCTACCCGTGCGGAACCAACCCTCTGGCGTGCTGTTCTAGAGAAAGGATCGCGACTGCGGCGTGGGGTCGCAGAGGATGCATGCCCCCCGCCCTCCCGGACCCCGTCCGGCCGCTTTGCTCTCTTCTCCTAGGCGCTGCCTTTGCTGAAAACGGTTTCACGGACGGTGTTTGCCGTTTTCGCCGCGGGTGGCGCGCCTGCCAGCACGAGGACGCTTGCCATGGGTTCCACCGCACCTTCCAGCTCCAACGCCGACCAGCTTGTCATCAATACCATCCGTACCCTGTCCATGGACGCGGTGCAGAAGGCCAACTCCGGGCACCCCGGTACGCCGATGGCCCTGGCCCCGGTCGGCCACACGCTGTGGAGCCGCTTCCTCCGCTATCACCCCGAGCACCCGGACTGGCCCAACCGTGACCGCTTCGTGCTGTCGGTCGGCCATGCCTCCATGCTGCTCTATTCGCTGCTGCACCTGGCGGGCGTCAAGGAAATCGACGAGCACGGCACCGCCACCGGCAAGGAAGCGGTCAGCCTCGACGACATCAAGCAGTTCCGCCAGCTGGATTCCAAGACCCCGGGTCATCCCGAGTACCGCATGACCACTGGCATCGAGACCACCACCGGTCCGCTGGGGCAGGGCTGCGGCAACAGCGTCGGCATGGCGCTGGCCCAGAAGTGGCTGGCCGCCCGTTTCAACCAGCCGGGCGTGACCCTGTTCGACTATGACGTCTATGTGCTCTGCGGCGATGGCGACATGATGGAAGGCGTCACCGGCGAGGCGGCCTCCATGGCCGGTCACCTGGGGCTGGACAACCTCTGCTGGATCTACGACAACAACACCATCAGCATCGAAGGCCATACCGAGCTGGCTTTCAGCGAAGACGTGGCCGAGCGCTTCCGTGGCTATGGCTGGCACACCCTGCACGTCAAGGATGCCAATGACGCCGAATTCCTGGCTGCTGCCCTGCATCGCTTCAAGGGCAATACCGGCAAGCCGACCCTTATCGTGGTCGACAGCCTCATCGGCTACGGCGCGCCCAACAAGCAGAACACCGCTGCGGCCCACGGCGAGCCCCTGGGTGCGGACGAGATCAAGCTGGCGAAGAAGGCCTATGGCTGGCCCGAGGATGCCGACTTCCTGGTGCCCGACGACGCCCGTCACCACCTGCGCGACGCCCTGCTGGAGCGTGCCAGCGGTCTTTACGAAGACTGGAACCGTGCCTTCGATCGCCTGCGTCAGGACGATCCGACCCGCGCCGATGAACTCCAGCGCATGCGTGCCGGTGAGATGCCGGAAGGGTGGGACGCCAAGCTGCCCAGCTTCGATACCGATGCCAAGGGTGTGGCGTCCCGCGAGTCCGGTGGCAAGGCGCTCAATGCCTTTGCCCAGAACATTCCCTGGCTGGTCGGCGGGGCGGCGGATCTGGCGCCGTCCACCAAGACCAATCTCAAGTTCGATGGCGCCGGCAGCTTCTCCGCCCGTGAGCCGTCGGGGCGCAACATGCACTTCGGCATCCGCGAGCATGCCATGGGCTCCATCGCCAATGGCATGGCGCTCTGCTACCTGCGCAGCTTCACCGCCACCTTCCTGGTGTTCAGCGACTACATGAAGCCGCCGATCCGCCTGGCGTCCATCATGGAATTGCCAGTGGTGTTCGTCTTCACCCACGACTCCATCGGCGTCGGCGAAGATGGCCCGACCCACCAGCCCATCGAGCACCTGGCGCAGCTGCGCGCCACGCCGGGTCTGCTGACCCTGCGTCCGGGCGATGCCAATGAAACGGTGCAGGCCTGGAAGATCGCGCTGCAGCAGACCAATCGACCCTCCTGCATGGTGCTGTCGCGGCAACCGCTGCCGACCCTGGATCGCGCCAAGTACGCCAGCGCCGAGGGCGTCGCCCAGGGTGCCTATGTGGTGGCCGACGCCGAAGGCGGCAAGCCCCAGGTGATCCTCATGGCCACCGGCAGCGAACTGGGCCTGGCGATGCAGGCCTATGAGCAGCTCCAGGGCGAAGGGGTGAAGGCACGCGTCGTCTCCATGCCCTGCTGGGAGCTGTTCGAGGAGCAGGACGAGGCCTACAAGCAGTCGGTGCTGCCGGATGAGGTGCTGGGCCGCGTTGCCATCGAGCAGGCCGGTCCCCTGGGTTGGGAGCGCTATATCGGTCGCAAGGGTGCCTCGGTGACCATGAGCACCTTTGGTGCCTCCGCGCCCATCGGCAAGCTGCAGGCGAAATATGGCTACACCGTGGAAAACGTGGTCAAGCTGGCCAAGGAGCAGGCGCAACGCAAAGGGAGCGCCACATGAGCAATCCACTCAAACAGCTGACGGAGCAGGGCCAGGCGGTCTGGCTCGACTTCGTCAGCCGCGAGTTCCTCGCCAAGGGTGAGCTGCAAAAGCTGATCGAGCGTGACGGCCTGACGGGCGTCACCTCCAACCCCTCGATCTTCGAGAAGGCCATGGGCCACGGCAGCGACTACGATGCCAGCCTCAAGGCCTTCCTGGAACAGGCCGACGCCGAGCCGGTGGACGTCTACGAGCATCTGGCCATCGAGGACATCCAGCAGGCGGCCGACATCCTGCGGCCGGTCTATGACCGACTCGAAGGGCGCGATGGTTATGTGAGCCTGGAAGTGTCGCCCTATCTGGCCCTGGATACCCGTGCCACCCTGGACGAGGCGCGCCGCCTCTGGCAGACGGTGAATCGGCCCAACCTCATGGTCAAGGTGCCCGGCACGCCCGAAGGGGCGGTGGCCATCCGCAAGCTGATCGAGGAGGGGATCAACGTCAACGTGACCCTGCTGTTCGATCGCAATGCCTACATGGCCGTGGCGGAGGCCTATATCGCGGGTCTGGAAGTCCGGCTGCACCAGGGCAAGGACATCAGTCGGCTCGCCAGTGTCGCCAGCTTCTTCATCAGTCGGGTCGATGGCGTGCTGGACAAGCTGATCGACGAGCGCAAGGGTAACGACGGCGAACTGGCCGAGCTGCGCGGCAAGGTCGCCATCGCCAACGCCAAGCTGGCCTATCAGGATTACCTGCGTCTCATCCAGTCGCCACGCTGGAAGGTGCTGGCAGCCAAGGGCGCTCATCCGCAGCGTCTGCTGTGGGCCTCCACCGGCTCCAAGGATCCCGCCTATCCCGATACCCTGTATGTCGATCAGCTGATCGGCCCGGACACCGTCAACACCATGCCGCCCAAGACCATGGACGCCTTCCGCGACCATGGCACGGCAGCTCCCATGCTGAGCACCGACATCGAAGCCGCGCAGCGGGTGGTGGATGCGACGGTCCGTTTCGGACTGGATCTCGATGGCGTGGCCAATCGGCTGGTCAAGGACGGCGCTCGGCAATTCGAAGATGCCGCCGATGCCCTGTTGGGCGCGGTTGGGCAGAAGCGCCTCGAGTTTCTCGGCGAGCGCCTGAATGCCGCGGACTATCGTCTGCCGCACGATCTGAATGAAGCCGTCGAAGCCCGCCTGGACGAGGCGCGGTGTGAAGGCTGGTCGCGCCGTCTCTGGCAGGGCGACGCCTCGCTCTGGACCGGTCGTGACGAAGACCAGTGGGTCGGTTGGCTGGCCGCGGCCCAGGGGCGTCAGGCCGATCCGGCTGCCCTCGGGGCCTTGACCGACGCTGTTCGCAAGGAAGGCCTGGATACCGTGGTGCTACTGGGCATGGGTGGTTCGAGCCTGGGCCCGGAAGTGCTGGCCAATACCCTGGGTACCGCCACGGGCGGACTCACCCTCAAGGTGCTGGATTCCACCGACCCGGCGCAGATCGCCGCGCTGGAAGAGCAGTTGGACCTGCGCAAGACGCTGTTCCTGGTATCGAGCAAATCCGGCTCGACCCTGGAGCCGGAAATCCTGCGGGCCTACTTCCACAAGGCCGTCGAGCAGGCGCTGGGGGCGCAAGAGGTGCGGCGGCGCTTCGTCGCCATCACCGATCCGGGGTCCAAACTCGAAGCCAGTGCCACGGCCGAAGGCTACCGCGCCATCTTCCAGGGCGATCCCCATATCGGCGGTCGCTACTCGGTGCTGTCGGTGTTCGGCATGGTGCCCCTGGCGCTGCTCGGCCATTCGGTGGCCGATTTCTTCCAGGTGACCCAGCCCATGGTGCTGGCCTGCAGCCCCAGTGCGCCGCCGGCCATCAATCCCGGCATTCGCCTGGGCGTGGTCCTGGGCGAGGCGGTGCGTGCCGGACGCGACAAGGTCACCCTGATCGCCTCACCGGGTGTCGCCAGTCTGGGCGCCTGGCTGGAACAGCTGCTCGCCGAGAGCACCGGCAAGCAGGGCAAGGGCATCATCCCGGTGGACCTGGAGCCTCTCGGGGAGCCAGCCGTCTATGGTACGGACCGGGTGTTCGTCAGCCTGGTGCTGGCCGGCGAGGAGGACGCCGAGCGCGACAGCCGCCTGCAGGCCCTGGTGGCAGCGGGGCATCCGGTGGTGGACATCCGTCTGGCCCGCGCCGAACTGATCGGCCAGGAATTCTTCCGCTGGGAGGTGGCGACCGAGGTGGCCGGTGCCGTGATCGGCATCAATCCCTTCGACCAGCCCGATGTGGAAGCCAGCAAGCTCAAGACCCGCGCCCTTACCGATGGCTACGAACGCGAAGGTCGCCTGGCTGGTGACGAGCCGCTGCTGGAGGAGGGCACGCTGGCGCTGTTCGGCGATGCCGACCTGCAGGGGCAGGACACCGCCCGCGCGGCAATCAAGGCGCATCTGGCGCGCCTGCAGCCCGGCGATTATCTCGCCGTGCTGGCCTATCTCGAGCGCAATGCGGTGCACGGGGAGGCCCTGAGCGCCATGCGTGATAGCATTCGCGACAGCAAGCGCGTAGCGACCGTCGGCGGCTTCGGCCCCCGCTTCCTGCACTCCACCGGACAGGCCTACAAGGGCGGTCCCAACTCGGGTGTGTTCATCCAGATTACCGCCGATGCCCAGAACGACCTGCAGATTCCAGGGCGGAGTCTGAGCTTTGGTGTCGTCGAGGCCGCCCAGGCCAAGGGCGACCTCGAGGTGCTGGCCGAACGGGGACGGCGCTATCTGCGCGTGCATATCAAGGGCGGCGACATCGACGCCGGCCTGCAACAAATCGTCGAACTGGTCGAGGCGGCGGTCGCCTGACCTCAAGGAGTCATCAGCATGCAATTGGGAATCATCGGACTGGGCCGCATGGGCGGCAACATCGCACGGCGTTTGATGAAGCATGGGCATGAAGTCGCGGTCTATGACCGCAGTGCCGAAACCGTGGCCGGCCTCGGCAAGGAAGGCGCCATCACCGCCGATAGCCTGGATGGCGTCATCGCCGCCCTGGCACAGCCGCGGGCCATCTGGGTCATGCTGCCGGCGGGCGCGCCGACCGAACAGACCATCGCCGAGCTGGCCGACCGCCTGGCTCCCGGTGACGTCATCATCGATGGCGGCAACACCTACTACAAGGACGACATCCGTCGCGCCAAGGCCCTGGCCGAGAAGGGCATCGACTATGTCGACGTCGGTACCTCCGGTGGCGTCTGGGGCCTGGAACGCGGCTACTGCATGATGATCGGTGGCAAGTCCGAGGCGGTCGAACGCCTGGAGCCCATCTTCGAGGCCCTGGCGCCCGGCTACGGCAGCATCGAACGGACCCGCGGCCGTAACGCCCCGGACGAGCGTGCCGAGCGCGGCTTCATCTTCACCGGTCCGGCCGGTTCGGGTCACTTCGTCAAGATGGTGCACAACGGCATCGAGTACGGCCTGATGCAGGCCTATGCCGAGGGCTTCGACATCCTCAAGATGAAGAACAGCGACAAGCTGCCGGAAGACGAGCGTTTCGACCTGGACCTGGCCGACATCGCCGAAGTCTGGCGCCGTGGCAGCGTGGTGTCCTCCTGGCTGCTGGACCTGACCGCCCAGGCGCTGGCCGGCGACGTCGAGCTGGAGAAGTTCTCCGGTTCGGTAGCCGACAGTGGCGAAGGCCGCTGGACCATCGAGGCGGCCATCGAGGAAGCGGTACCGGTCAACGTCCTGTCCGCTGCCCTCTATGCGCGCTTCCGTTCCCGCCAGCAAGCCACCTACGCCGACAAGCTGCTGTCGGCCATGCGCTTCGGCTTTGGCGGCCACGTCGAAATCCCGCAATAAAACCCCGGCCGTTCCCCTGTGGAGCGGCCACGGGCCGCGTCCCGGGGGACGGCATCAGCCGCCCTCGAGGATAAGGCCCTGTCATGACCGATTCTCCTGCCGTTACCCCCAGCACCGCCGCCCAGGAGCGCCGCTCCTGTACCAAGGCGCCCACCGCGCCGCCCGCCACGCTCTTTCTGTTCGGCGCCAATGGCGATCTGGTCAAGCGACTGCTGATCCCCTCACTGTACAACCTGCTGCGTGACGGCCTGCTCGACGACCGCACCCAGATCATCGGCGTCGACCACAATCCCAACACCGACCAAGGTTTCGCCGACCGGCTGGAAGCCTTCATCCGCGACCAGGCCGAAGCCAAGGGCAAGTCCCGGGACGAGGCGCTGGATGCCGATCTCTGGGGCCAGCTGCGCGGGCGCATCCGCTACCTGCAGGGTGACTTCCTCGAAGACGCCACCTATCAGGCGGTAGGTGAGCGCATCGCCCAGGCCGACACCGACAATGCCGTCTTCTACCTGGCCACCGCCGCCCGCTTCTTTGGCGACGTCGCCGAGCGTCTGGGCAAGGCCGGACTGCTGGAAGAGCGCGAAGGCGCCTATCGCCGACTGGTGGTGGAAAAGCCCTTCGGCGCCGACCTGGCCAGTGCCCAGGCGCTCAACCAGCGCCTGCTGGCGAACATGGACGAAAAGCAGATCTATCGGATCGACCACTACCTGGGCAAGGAGACGGTACAGAACATCCTGGTCAGCCGGTTCTCCAACGCTCTGTTCGAGTCGTTCTGGAACAACCACTACATCGACCATGTGCAGATCACCGCGGCCGAGACCGTGGGCGTGGAGTCGCGCGGCGATTTCTACGAGAAGACCGGCACCCTGAGGGACATGGTGCCCAACCACCTGTTCCAGCTGCTGGCCATGGTCGCCATGGAGCCGCCGGCGTCCTTCAACGCCACCTCGGTGCGTGACGAGAAGGCCAAGGTGGTCGGTGCCATCCGCCCCCAGACCACCGAAGAAGCCCTGGCCAATTCGGTCCGTGGCCAGTACGCCGCCGGGACGCTGAACGACAAGCCCGTCAAAGGCTATCGCGAGGAAGAGCGGGTCGATCCGCAAAGCCAGACCGAGACCTATGTGGCACTCAAGCTGTTCGTCGACAACTGGCGCTGGGCGGGGGTGCCCTTCTACCTGCGCACCGGCAAGCGCCTGACCGCGCGCGATACCGAGATCGCCATCTGCTTCAAGCACGCGCCCTATGCTCAGTTCCGCGACACCAAGATCGACCGGATGCGGCCCAACTACCTGATCATCCAGATCCAGCCCGACGAAGGCATGTGGTTCGACTTCCACGCCAAGCGTCCGGGACCGCTGGTGGAGCTAGAGAACATCCGCATGGGCTTCGCCTACGGCGACTTCTTCGAGATGCAGCCCTCCACCGGCTACGAAACCCTGATCTACGATTCCCTGATCGGAGACCAGACCCTGTTCCAGCGCGCCGACAACATCGAGAACGGCTGGCGCGCCGTGCAACCCATCCTCGACGCCTGGCAACAGGGCGGCGCGGTGGAAAGCTACGCCGCGGGCAGTGCCGGTCCCGCCGGTGCCGATGAACTTCTGCAAAAGGACGGCCGCTCATGGCATCCGCTGACCTGATCCCCATCGACCTGCTGGTGTCGGATATCGACGGCACCCTGGTGCGTGACGACAAGAGCCTGAGCGAGGCGGTGATCGCCGCCGTCAAACGGCTGCAGGCGGCCGGCAAGGCCATTACCCTGGTCAGCAGCCGCCCGCCGCGGGCGCTGTTGCCGCTGGTGCGGCAACTGGGCATTCATCAGGCGGTGGCCGGTTTCAACGGCGGCAACTTGGTGGAGGCGGACGGTACCCTGATCCGCGCCCATCGCCTGGCGGAGCCGGTGACGCGCCGGGTGCTGGAGCGGCTGGACAATGAAGCCTTCGAGGTCTGGCTGTTCGCCGACGACCTCTGGCTGACCCGCGATGGTCAGGGGGCCTATGTGCCACGCGAGACTCGGGCGCTGGGCTATGGACCCACCGTGGTGGATTCCTTCGAACCCTATCTGGACCGCGTCGACAAGATCGTCGCCGCCGGTAGCGATCATGCCGGCCTCGAAGCCCTGGAAGGCGAGTTGGGCGAGCGGCTGGGGGAGGGCGCCACGGTGCTGCGCTCCCAGCTCTATTACCTCGACATCACCCACCCCAAGGCCAACAAGGGCGATGCCCTGATCGAACTGGCCCAGGCTGCGGGCGTGCTCGTGGCGCGGACCGCGGCCATTGGCGATGGCAGCAACGACGTGCCCATGTTCCGTCAGGCCGGTCTCGCCATCGCCATGGGCCAGGCCGGCGCAGGGGTACGGGAAGCGGCTGATCGGGTAACGGCCAGCAACCAGGAAGATGGCCTGGCCCAGGCCATCGATCGGTGGATCCTGGAGAGCTGATATCGGTCGGTCGAGGTTGGGCTTCGCTGCGCTCAACCCAGCCTAGCGGACGTGCAGGTTGGGTTGCGGCGGCTCCACCGCCGAAGCCCAACAGGGTTGGCCCTCGCTCCGGGTGGAAAAGGCTTTGCCGTTTTCCACGCTCTGGTCTGGTGGGTGATGTTGGGCTTCGCTGCGCTCAGCCCAACCTACAGGATGCCTAGGTTGGGTTGAGGCGGCTCCATCGCCGAAGCCCAACAGGGCCTGCCTTCGTACCAGGCGGAAAAGGCTGCACCGTTTTCCACCCTGCGCGGGCTCAGGCGGGCGCCCCCTCTCCCTCCGGGAGAGGGCCGGGGTGAGGGCAGCCCAAACCCGCGCTACCCCTCCTTCTCCTCCCGATACCCCCGCACATGCTCCACCAGTGCCCGCAGCTTGGGCGCCAGGTTGTGGCGGTTCGGATAGTAGAGGTAGAAGCCGGGAAAGGGCGGCAGATAGTCCTCCAGCACCCGCTCCAGTTCACCCCGCGCCAGATAGGGGCGGAAGGTGTCCTCCATGCCAAAGGTGATGCCGCCTCCGGCCAGAGCGGTGCGTACCATCAGCAACATGTCGTTGGTGGTGATCCGCGGCGCGACGGCCACATCGAAGGCGCGACCGTTCTCGCTGAATTCCCAGCGCCAGGGCGCCACCTCCGGGGCCGGGCGCCAGCCGATGCAGCGGTGGTCCGCCAGTTCGCGCGGGTGCCGGGGTCGGCCATGACGGGCGAAATAGCCCGGGGTCGCCACGGCCACTTCGCGCTGCGGTCCGGTCACCGGAATGGCAATCATGTCCTGCTCGATCACCTCGCCCAGTCGTACGCCGGCATCGAAACCACGCGCGACGATATCGAATTCCTCGTCGGTGACGGTGATGTCCAGGGTCACCTCCGGATAGGCCTCGACGAAGCTGGCCAGCAGCGGCCCATCGAGAAAGCGCTCGGCGATGGAGGTGACCGCGACCCGTAACAATCCGCGCGGCGGGCCGGCGTGACTGGCGTCTTCCAGGGCGCCCAGCAGACCGGCCAGGGGCCCGGCAATCTGCCGCTGCAGGCGCTCGCCAGCCTCGGTCAGCCGTACGCTGCGGGTGGTGCGCTGCACCAGCGAGCTGCCCAGTTCGTCTTCCAGACGGCGGATGGCCTGGCTGACCGCGGAGCGGCTGACGCCCAGGCGATCAGCCGCCACGCGGAAATTCTCCGCCGTGGCCACCACGACGAAGACCTTGAGCAGATTCAGATCGGTGTGCATTGGTGAGTCTGGCTAACCATGGCAGTCAGGAGCGGGGGAGTTATCACGACAATGAGCCTTCGCTAAGGTGGTGGCAAGCCTGGAAGGGTACGCAGCTGACCAGCAGATCGTTCAGGCAAACCACCCCATTCGAGAGGAACACTTCATGGCTATCGACAAGGTCGTACTCATTACCGGCGCCTCCAGTGGCATAGGCGCGGGCATCGCACGCGAACTGGGCGCGGCCGGCTGCAAGCTGCTGCTCGGCGCGCGCCGCAGTGAACGGCTGGAGGCCCTGGCGGCCGAGATCAACGCCGCGGGTGGCGAGGCCGCCTGCCGCCGGCTGGACGTCACCGACAGCGCCGACGTGGTCGCCTTCGCCCAGGCGGCTCGCGAGCGCTGGGGCCGGGTGGACGTCATCGTCAACAACGCCGGGATCATGCCGCTGTCGCCCATGGCCTCGCTCAAGACCGAAGAATGGATGCAGATGGTCGACGTCAACATCAAGGGCGTGCTCAACGGCATCGCTGCGGTGCTGCCGGAATTCACCGCCCGTGGCGCCGGGCACATCATCAACCTGGGTTCCATCGGAGCGCTGTCGGTGGCGCCCACGGCGGCGGTCTATTGCGCCACCAAGCACGCGGTGCGGGCGATCTCCGAGGGACTGCGCCAGGAGCGCGAGGATCTGCGGGTCACTTGCATCCATCCGGGCGTGGTGGAAAGCGAACTGGCTTCCACCATCACCGATCCCGCGGCGCGGGCGATGATGGACGACTATCGCGCCATTGCCCTGCAACCCGACGCCATCGGCCGCGCGGTGCGTTATGCCATCGAGCAGCCGGACGATGTGGACGTCAACGAGATTGTCGTCCGCCCGACCCGCAGCGCCAACTAGACGGTCTCGGCCAGGGCTTCGAGAAAGCGCTCCAGCACCAGATTCGGTCGCCGGCCCTTGCGGGTGACGGCGGCCAGGGTGGTGTCGAAGTGGAAGCGCTCGGGATTCAGGGCGCGCAACTGACCCTGGGTTACCCAGGGCTGGGCGACGTGGTCGGGCAGGTAGCCGATGTAGCAACCGGTGAGGATGAGAAAGGCCACGCCTTCGCGATCCGAGGCGCGTGCCGTGCAGTTCAGCGCGGCATGGCGCTCATGGCCGTCCTGGTTGAGGAGGTGATTGGGGCCGACGGCGTCCTGAGCGGCCAGGAGGCCGTTGTCCAGCGCCGCGTCGGCCACCGCGAACAGCGGATGGCTGCGGCTGCAATAGAGCAGGGCGCGTTCCTCGTAGAGGGGCAGGTAGTCCAGCCCGGCCAGGGCATTGATCAGCGGCAGCACGCCCAGGTGCAGGTGGCCGTCGAGCACGCCGGTCTCGATCTCGCCGGGCAGGGTCATGCCGATGTTGACCACCACCCCCGGCGCGGCGCGCTTGAGCGCGGCCAGGGCATGGGTGATGCGCATGCGCGGCTGGGTCACCAGGTTGTTGATGATGCCCAGGTTCAGCTCGCCACGCAGGTGCTGGTGCAGCTGGTTGACCTCGCTGCGAAAGCCTTCCAGGGCGGCGAACAGCGACTGGCTGGCCTTGAGCACCTCGCGGCCTTCGTCGGTCAGGGAGAAACCGGCGCGCCCGCGCTGGCAGAGGCGCATGCCCAGGCGTTTTTCGAGGTCGTTCATGTGCAGGCTGATGGCCGAGCGGGTGATGCCCAGCCGGCCTTCGGCGGCGGTGAAGCTGCCGCATTCCACCACCGTCTTGAACAGTCGCAGCAGGCGGATCTCGAAATCGCCGACCTGGGCGAGCAGGGCCTTGCGTGTCGTCTTCATGGCTGCCACCGCAAATGCGGGACAGCATAAGGCGCCGTCGGGAGCGGCGCCAGCGACCGGTTTCAGGCGCCGATCAGGACCCGGCTGCGCTGCCGGGTGACCTGCTTGACCACCCAGACCGCGGCGATGCAGCAGAGCAGGGTGATCAGCGTCAGGCACAGGCGGGTGCCCAGGTACTGGGCGAAGTTCTGCTCACCCAGCAGGCGACCCAGCACGCGATAGGCGCCGGCGAGATAGCCGTGCAGGAAGTAGATGGCGAAGCTGTAGGCGCCCAGCAGGGCCATGCCCTTGGTCCGGCGGCTCTCCGCGTATCCCGGCGCCTTGACCTTCTGGCTGAAGACCGCGAACAGCAACAGGCACAGTGCCAGTTTCTGCAGCCCGTAGAAGGCGCTGTCGAGCACGGCCGCGCCACTCAACAGCAGCAGGGCCGCCAGCAGCCAGTAACGCGCCTGGGGCCGTTGCAGCCGCTCGCGCTGTTCGCAAGCCAGCATTCCGCAGAGGTAGATCGGCAAGAAGTGCAGGGCCGCCAGCAGCGGATCGGCGTCATTGATCGGGCGATCGGACACCAGGAAATACAGCAGGCCGACCATGGTCGCCGCCGGTAGCAGGCCACGCTTGACGATCCACTCCAGGGCCGGCGCGAGCAGGAAGATCAGCGTCAGCGCCGGAATGAACCACAGCGGACCCAGGTGGGCGCCAGTGGCCAGCAGCAGCGCGGTCTGGGCGAAGGGTGGCCAGTCATGGAAGGCATTCATGTCGATCCACTCGTGTTCCTGCTTGAGTCCGGAGACATAGAGCAGCACGGCGGGAATCGAGATCAGCAGATAGGGGAGGATGACGTTCTGCAGCTTCTTGCCCAGATAGACCTGGTAGCTGTATTTGCCGAGGTTGTAGCGAAAGAAGAAGCCCGAGAGGGCGACGAAGATGCAGGTGGTTTCCAGCGACAGCAGATTCAGGGCGATCTGCTGATGTTCGGTGGTCTGGTAGCTGCCCACGGTCATGTGGTGGAAAACGATGAGAACGGCCGCCAGGCCGCGGATCCAGTTGAGCTGAATCAGCATGGGGAGGTTTCCTTGAGGAATAGCTAAACCGCGCGCTCTGCCTCGGGGGAGGGGCACGGGTTGGCAAAAGCGGAAAGTTGGGTACGCGGCAGAGACGGCGGACAGGCTACCGCGCCCGGCTGGACTACGCGCCGGGAAAAGAGGTGAGGCGAGGGTGCCTCGGCGCCACGGGACTACGGTGGCAGGCGGCCAGCTTAAAGTGTTTCAGATAAGTTACTGAATACTAATCAAATTTTTTGGTTTCAAGATGTTTCTTGGGCGCCGCGTTGGCACGGATAATCGCGTCTATGAAAGGCTTTTCAGCCAATCCATGACTGCATGGAGCGGCGTCGTTCCCCTACGCCAGTTTCTTCTGATTTAACAGGTTAGAACCCATGATTGGGTGAGTTTTAAGAAGTCTAGGTGCGAGAAAAAAACCATTTAACTCACGCAATACCGGGCGCATCCTGCAGACTTAATGTCATCGCCCGAGACCCTGTCATGAACCAGCCGCTGACCGTTTCGCCACCTGTCGCCGCCCAGCTCAACCTGCGTGCCCACTGGATGCCCTTTACCGCCAATCGCGCCTTCCAGAAGGATCCGCGCATCGTGGTGGCCGCCGAAGGCAGCTGGCTGATCGACGACCAGGGGCGGCGCATCTATGACAGCCTCTCCGGACTCTGGACCTGCGGCGCCGGTCACTCGCGCAAGGAAATCCAGGAGGCCGTGGCGCGTCAGCTGGGCACCCTCGACTATTCGCCGGGCTTCCAGTACGGCCATCCGCTGTCCTTCCAGCTGGCCGAAAAGATGGCCGAGCTGACCCCGGCAGGTCTGGACCATGTCTTCTTCACCGGCTCGGGTTCCGAGAGCGCCGACACCTCGGTCAAGCTGGCGCGGGCCTACTGGCGCATCAAGGGTCAACCGGCCAAGACCAAGTTGATCGGCCGGGCCCGCGGCTACCACGGCGTCAACATTGCCGGCACCAGCCTGGGCGGCATCGGCGGCAACCGGAAGATGTATGGCTCCTTCATGGACGTCGACCATCTGCCCCATACCCTGCAACCGGGCATGGCCTTCACCAAGGGCATGGCCGAGACCGGCGGCGTCGAGCTGGCCAACGAGCTGCTCAAGCTGATCGAGCTGCACGATGCCTCCAATATCGCGGCCGTCATCGTCGAGCCCATGTCCGGCTCGGCCGGGGTGATCGTGCCGCCGGTGGGCTATCTGCAGCGCCTGCGCGAAATCTGCACCCAGCACGACATCCTGCTGATCTTCGACGAGGTCATCACCGCCTTTGGCCGCATGGGCCGTCACACCGGCGCCGAATTCTTCGGCGTGACGCCGGACATCATGAACGTGGCCAAGCAGGTCACCAACGGCGCCGTGCCCCTGGGCGCGGTGATCGCCAGCAGCGCCATCTACGACACCTTCATGAACCAGGCCACGCCTGAGCACATGGTCGAGTTTCCCCATGGCTACACCTATTCGGCCCATCCGGTGGCCTGTGCCGCGGGTCTGGCGGCGCTGGAACTCATGGAACGTGAGAATCTGGTGCAGCAGGCCGCCGAGCTGGCACCCAAGTTCGAAGCCTCGCTGCATGGCCTCAAGGGCGCCAAGCATGTGGTGGACATCCGCAATTGCGGCCTGGCCGGTGCCCTGCAGCTCGCCCCGCGTGACGGCGATGTGGTAATCCGCCCGTTCGAGGCCGGCATCGCCCTGTGGAAGGCCGGCTTCTACGTCCGCTTCGGCGGCGACACCCTGCAGTTCGGACCTACCTTCAATGCCAGGATCGAAGACTTGGATCGCGTCTTCGCCGCGGTCGGTGACGCCTTGCACAAGGTGGATTGAGATGGGCGAGAGAACCGCGGCGACGGCTACCGTTCAGCTCGATAACGAACAGGTCTTGGTGACCGAATGGCGCTTCGCGCCCGGTGCGGAAACCGGCTGGCACCGACATGCCATGGACTATGTCGTCGTGCCCATGACCGGGGGCGAGCTGCTGTTGGAAACCGACCAAGGCGAACGGAGGGCGCAACTCGTTGCAGGGCAGAGCTATAGCCGTCTATTGGGCACTGAGCACAATGTGGTCAATGCCGGTAGCGAGGAAGTGGTTTTCATCGAAATAGAACTCAAGCGGAACCCGGATCGGCCATTGCCGGTGTGAGGCCGCGGAAAGAACAGGTGCTTGCAGTCCAAGCCCCCCGCTAATCAATGTGAAAGAGACAGCCCATGATCATTCGACATCTCATCGGCGGCCAACTGGTCGACGGTGGCAGCCGCCGCGCACCGGTCTACAACCCTTCCACGGGTGCGGTCATCCGCGAAGTGCCCCTGGCCGATGCGGCCACCCTGCAGCAGGCCGTTGACGCCGCCCAGGCCGCCTTTCCAGCCTGGCGCAACACCCCGCCGGCCAAGCGCGCCCAGGTGCTGTTCCGCTTCAAGCAGCTGCTGGAGAGCAACGAAGAGCGCCTGGTGCAGCTGATCAGCGAAGAGCACGGCAAGACCCTGGAAGACGCCGCCGGCGAATTGCGTCGGGGCATCGAGAACGTCGAATACGCTACCGCCGCGCCCGAGTTGCTCAAGGGCGAATACAACCGCAACGCCGGTCCGAGCATCGACACCTGGTCCGACTTCCAGCCCCTGGGCGTGGTGGCCGGCATCACCCCCTTCAACTTCCCGGCCATGGTGCCGCTGTGGATGTATCCGCTGGCCATCGCCTGCGGCAACACCTTCATCCTCAAGCCCAGCGAGCGCGATCCCAGTTCCACCCTGGCCATCGCCCAGCTGTTCGAAGAAGCCGGCCTGCCCAAGGGCGTGTTGAACGTGGTGCATGGCGACAAGGAAGCCGTGGACGGGCTGATCGACGCCCCCGAGGTCAAGGCGCTGAGCTTCGTGGGTTCCACTCCCATCGCCGAATACATCTATGCCTGCGGCACCGCCAAGGGCAAGCGCGTCCAGGCCCTGGGCGGCGCCAAGAACCACGCGGTGGTCATGCCCGACGCCGACCTCGGCAACACCGTCAATGCCCTGATGGGCGCTGCCTACGGCTCCTGCGGCGAGCGCTGCATGGCCATCTCGGTAGCGGTCTGCGTCGGTGATCAGGTCGCCGATGCGCTGATCGCCCGGCTGGTGCCGGAGATCGAAAAACTCAAGGTCGGCCCGGGCACCCAGTGCGGCCTGGACATGGGCCCGCTGGTCACCGGCGCGCACCTGGACAAGGTCACCGGCTATGTCGTCGACGGCGTGGCGGCGGGCGCCAAGCTGGTGGTGGACGGCCGCAGTCTCAAGGTCGCCGACCATGAAGAGGGCTTCTTTCTCGGTGGCTGCCTGTTTGATCAGGTCACCCCGGAGATGCGCATCTACAAGGAAGAGATCTTTGGTCCGGTGCTCTGCGTGGTGCGGGTCAAGAGCCTGGCAGAGGGCATCGCCCTGATCAATGCCCACGAATACGGCAACGGCACCTGCATCTTCACCCGCGACGGCGAAGCGGCGCGGCTGTTCGCCGATCAGATCGAAGTGGGCATGGTCGGCATCAACGTGCCGCTGCCGGTGCCGGTGGCCTACCACAGCTTCGGCGGCTGGAAGAGATCGCTGTTCGGCGACCTCCATGCCTATGGCCCCGACGGCGTGCGCTTCTACACCCGGCGCAAGACCATCACCCAGCGCTGGCCGCAGCGCGAGGCCCAGGAGGCTTCGCAATTCGCCTTCCCTAGCAACGCCTGACCGTTAGAAAAGCCCATTCCTTGGCCTGCCGCACAGCAGGCCGGCCAGGGAAGGCCTTACCCTTCGGCTGCCCTTAGCCGCCGAAGCCCCCATGCCTGCCCTTACCTTCACAGCCGTCGCCCGTCTCGGGTGTGTGATTGGCCTCCTGCTCGCGAGCCTGGCCGGCTGTAGCAGCCAGTCCGCCCAGGACATTGCCCGGCAATTCGGCAAGACCCGCCCCAGCGAATTCCTGCAGACCAGCTCCGACCGCATGGCTACCCTCGCCATGCAGGCCAATCTGCAAAGTCTCTACCGGCTGATGAACAAGCTCTACCTGCGCAATCCGGCCGAATGGAAGAAGACCGGCCTGCCCGATGCCGCCAGCGCCGAGCGCGAGATCCGCATGGCCATCGAGCAGCAGCGCAGCCTGCCTGCGCTGGGCGGACGCAAGGACGTGGCGGCCCTGAGCTACGTGCTCGGCGACGACTACCGCGGCGACCGCGTCGGCGCCTTCATCTATGCCATCGGCAGCATGATCATCGCGGCCCACGGCAATCGCACCGAGTTCTATATCACCGATGTGGTGAATGCGCGCTTCGTCAACAACGCGGCCCGCAACATCGAGAAGGCCACCTGGTTGCTCGGCCAGCGCAAGAACGCCGAGGGCGAACCGCTGCTGTTCGCCAACGAGATCTCGGAGGAGGGCAGCAACCTCAGCTTCGCCACCGAGTTCGGCAAGATCGTCGCCCGGCTGGACCTGCTCGCCCAGTTGCTCGACGAGCGCTATCGGCGCATCGGCGTCAACTACGCCCAGAGTCTGCTGTTCATCAATTTCCTGCCGGTGCAGTAGCGCCTTCGACCGGGCATCCCTTAGAGTCGAGCGACCTCGACAACCATAACAAGGGGTTCTCTCATGGTCGCTGCCTTGCGCATCGCCCTCATCGGCGCCGGCAACATGGGTCGCCAGCATCTGCATCATCTTCAAGCCGTGCCGAGCGCCCGGCTGTGCGCCCTGGCCGATCCCGATCCGAGGGCGGCCGAGCTCGCCGCGCAATGGGCCGTGCCGCATTTCCGCGATCATCGCCAGCTGCTGGAAAGCGTGCGCCCGGAAGCGGTGATCGTCGCCAATCCCAATGCGCTGCATGTGGCCACCGCCCTGGATTGCCTTGCCCTCGGCATTCCGCTGCTGCTGGAGAAGCCCGTGGGGACCGCGTCAGCAGAGGTGGCTCAGCTGCTGCACGCCCAGCGCGACGGGCGCGTGCCGCTGCTGGTCGGGCATCATCGTCGCCACAATCCGCTGATCGCCAGGGCTCATGAATTGTTGCGCCAGGGCGCGCTTGGCCGCCTGGTCACCGTCACCGCGCTGTGGCAACTGCAGAAGCCTGAGAGCTATTTCGAGAGTGCCTGGCGCCGCGAAGCGGGGGCCGGGATGCTGCTCACCAATTTGATCCACGACCTCGACCTGCTGCGTCATCTCTGCGGTGAGGTACGCCAGGTCCAGGCCTTCGCCGACAACGCCCTGCGCGGCTACGCCAATGCCGACAGCGCCGTGATCAACCTGCAATTCGAGAGTGGCGCCCTGGGCAGTCTCACCGCCAGTGACGGCGCCGTCGCGCCCTGGAGCTGGGAACTCACCAGTGGCGAAAATCCGGTCTATCCCCACCAGCCGGACCAGTCCTGCTACCTCTTCGCCGGCACCGAAGGCGCCCTGAGCGTGCCGCAGCTGCGCCTCTGGCGCTATGCCGAGCCGGGCGCCGGCTGGCACCAGCCGCTTGCGGCGGAGGTGCGGGCAACGGCCCCGGACGAGGCCTTGCGGCTGCAGCTGGAGCACTTCGTGCGGGTCGCGCGGGGAGAGGAGGCCCCCCTGGTCAGTGCCGAGGATGCCGCCCGTACCCTGGCGCTGGTGGCCGCCGTGGAGCGCGCCGCAGCCAGCGGCACGGCGCAGCACCCGGCAGCGACCTTGCCAGACTAGCGGTCCTTACAGCGGCTTGGTCAGTTCCTTGGCGCGGTCATAGGCCTTGGAGAAGCCCTTGAGCGACAGGCTTTCGCTGGCGGTCTCGCCGTTGGCGACCGGGGTGGTCACGGTCAGGCGACCGCCGCGCTGCAGCTGCTTGAAGACGTCACCGATGAATTCCACCGGCACCACGCAGCCCTGGGGGATGCAGGTGTGGAAGGGCCGATTCTCCAGGCTGCGCTTGTCGATCTGCAGCGAGATCGGCTTGGTCACCGCCACGCCAAAGGGCAGCACCAGGATGCCGTCCACGCCTTCCCGATTGGGGCGCAATTCGGTGACCAGCATGCGCTGGCCCTTGGCGCTGTCCTTCTGCTGGGTGATGGCGCACAGCTGCGCGGAGCGGTCCGCGTTGCGGGCGATGCGGCAGATCACCTGCCAGTCGCCATACTTCTCCGTGACCGATGGCTGGGGTTCCTGGGCGTTGGCAGGCGCCGACTGGGCGAAGGCCTGGCCGGCGAGCAGCAGGGGCGCGAGGAACAGGGCCGAGCGGAGGAAGCGCTGAGACATGGAGAGTCCTTGGCAGGAGAGAAAGAGCCTCAAGGGTAGGGCATCGCTCCGCCAGGGAACACCCCGGCACGACGATCAGACCTTTTTGACGAACTCGGATTTGAGCTTCATCGCACCTATGCCATCGATCTTGCAGTCGATGTCGTGGTCGCCGTCGACCAGGCGGATGTTCTTGACCTTGGTGCCGACCTTGACCACCAGCGACGAGCCCTTGACCTTGAGATCCTTGATCACGCTGACGGTATCGCCGTCCTGCAGGGGATTGCCGACCGCATCGCGGATCACCTTGGCTTCAGCCGCGGTACCAGCGTCCCCGGGCGTCCATTCATGGGCGCATTCCGGGCAGATCAGCTGATCGCCATCGGCGTAGGTGTATTCGGAAGCGCAGAGGGGGCAGGGCGGCAAAGCGGTCATGGCGGGACACCTGGCTGGAAAAGCCGCGCATTGTATAGGGTTTTAGCCCGGCGCGGGTGGAGGCCATGCCCTAGGCTGCCAGCTGTACCTCGACCACGGTACCGTGGTCGTTGCGGTAGTGCGCCTCGCCACCGAGCTGTTCGGCCAGGCTCTTGATGATCTTGAAGCCCAGGCGCTGGCTGGTACGCGGATTGAATTGCGGCGGCATTCCCCGACCGTTGTCGGCGATCCGCAACAGCAGTCGCTGATCGTCGCCACGCTGCAGGTTGATGCTGATCAGGCCACGCTGGCCGGCGTCGAAGGCGTGCTTGAGGGAATTGGTCACCACCTCCGCCACCAGCATCGACAGGGTGGTCAGGCGGGGCAGGTCGAAATTGAGCGGTTCGGCGGTGATGGCGCAGGAGACATTGGCCTGGCCCGCGGCGGCCAGCAGATCACTGGTCAGCAACTGCAGGTGATGGGCCACCGGCTGATCGGCATCGGCGGGGTCGTGCAGGCGCCGGTGGATGCGCGAGATGCTCTCCAGCCGCGAACGGGCCTCTTCCAGGGCCTGGGACGCCTGGCTGTCGCCGGGCAACTTGAGTTGCTGCAGCATGAGCAGCGAGGCGATGAACTGGATGTTGTTGGCGACCCGGTGCTGCAACTCCTGGAACATCGTCGTCTGGACGTTGTAGAGGTCGTGGATCACCTGCTGTTCGGCGCGCAGCCGGGCGCTGGCCGTGTGCATGTAATGGATCAGCACGATGTCGACGCTGACGATGACCACATAGAAGGCCAGGGCCAGGGCACCCTGGGGCCCTACATCGAAGGTCCAGCCCGGCGGAATGAAGAAGTACCAGGCGGCCAGTCCGGACAGCACGGCGCAGAGGGTGCCGGCGCGGCTGCCGCAGAAGAAGGCGGTCAGGATGACGGCGGGAAAGAAGGTCAGGTAGGGAAAGCCCTGCATCAGGACGTCCACCAGGGCGAAGCGTGCCGCCAGGGCCAGGGCGAACGCCAGCAAGGCCAGGCTGTAGGCCAGTGCCGGGCGCGCGCGGATCCTGCTGCTGAGATCGCTGATCCAGTGACGACGAGACGACGGATCCAAGGCTCTGACCTGCGGGGTAGACGGCGGCGGCGCAAGCTTAGCGCAAAGCCGTCTCGCTTGGGCGGATGGTGGCACCAAAGGTGGCTCTGCCCGGCTCGACGGCGATTTCCTGTACAAGGCATGCACCTCCCGGGCCGAATTTGTCGGCGTCGGGCGGTCTGAGCGCTTTTTCTTGTACAGAGTGCCCTTGGTCGTACAGGTCAGGACGGCAGAGAAACGTTATGGTCAAACGATTACGTCTTAACCATCACAGGATCCGCTCATGAATCGCCAGCGCGTATTGGTCGCCGAAGATGAGCCCGTCCTATTGGATCTGCTGCAGGAGCTGTTCGAGGACTGGGGTTATCAGGTACACGCCTTCGGCAGCGCCGATGCGGCCTGTGCGTTCTTGCAGAACGAGCAGCCGCAACTGGACCTGCTCTTCACCGATGTACGCATGCCAGGCGTGCTGAGCGGTGTCGATCTGGCATTGCAAGCCCGTGGCCGCCAGGCCAATCTGCCCATCGTCATCACCTCGGGTTATTGCGAAGACAATCCCGCGCGCGCGACGCGGGCGACCTTTCTGCCCAAACCCTGGGATCTGGAGGCGCTGCACCGCAGTTGCCCGTCGCCCGGGCGCCAAGGGCGCCATGCCTAGACCCTCTGCAGGGGCCGGTAACGGTAAGTTGCGCCCATGAAAAAGCCCGTAGCGGTCACCCGCTACGGGCTTTTCAGATTTTGGCTCCGCGACCTGGACTCGAACCAGGGACCCAATGATTAACAGTCATTTGCTCTACCGACTGAGCTATCGCGGAACAACGGGGCGTATCTTACTGATAGATAACGGGAAGTCAAGCCTTGGCAGCGCCCCGAAAAGGCGCTGCCGGAAGTGTCGTCCTAGCCCTTCAGGACGGCGGCGATGGCCTGGACAGTCGGTGGCAGATTGCGCTCGTTCAACGCCGCCACGCAGATGCGTCCGGTGCTGACCGCATAGATACCGAATTCGCTTTTCAGCCGCTCGACCTGCTCGGCGGTGAGGCCGGAGTAGGAGAACATGCCGCGCTGGGCGTTGACGAAGGCGAAGTCGCGAGTGGCGCCAGCCGCGGCCAGGCCTTCCACCAGGGCGTTGCGCATGGTGCGGATGCGCTGGCGCATCTCGCCCAGTTCGGCTTCCCAGAGGGCGCGCAGCTCGGGATCGCTCAGCACGCTGGCGACGATGGTGGCGCCATGGGTCGGCGGGTTGGAGTAGTTGGTGCGGATCACCCGCTTGACCTGGGACAGCACCCGGGCGCTTTCCTCGCGGCTCTCGCTGACCAGGGTCAGGGCGCCGACCCGCTCGCCATACAGCGAGAAGGATTTGGAGAAGGAGCTGGAGACCAGGAAGGTCAGCCCGGAATCGGCGAACAGGCGTACCGCCTGGGCGTCTTCCTCGATGCCGTCGCCAAAGCCCTGGTAGGCGATGTCGAGGAAGGGCACCAGGTTGCGCGCCTTGACCACGTCCAGCACCGCCTGCCAGTCGGCCGGCTGCAGATCGACGCCGGTGGGGTTGTGGCAGCAGGCGTGCAGCACCAACACCGAGCGCTCCGGCAGCGCCTGGAGATCGGCCAGGAAACCTGCACGGTTCAGGCCGTTGCTGGCAGCGTCGTAATAGCGATAGTTCTGCACGGGAAAGCCGGCGCCCTCGAACAGTGCGCGGTGGTTTTCCCAGCTCGGGTCACTGATGGCGACCACGGCATCCGGCAGCAGCCGCTTGAGGAAGTCGGCGCCGATCTTCAGCGCACCGGTGCCGCCAACGGCCTGTACGGTGATGGCGCGGCCTTCGCGCACCAGGCTCGACTCGGCGCCGAACAGCAGGTGCTGGACGGCCTGGTCATAGGCGGCGATGCCCTCGATGGGCAGATAGCCACGCGGCGCCTGGGCGGCCACGCGCTGCTGCTCGGCCTCGGCCACGGCGCGCAACAGCGGAATGCGGCCCTGCTCGTCGTAGTAGACCCCCACGCCCAGATTGACCTTGTGCGGACGGGCATCGGCGTTATAGGCCTCGTTCAGGCCAAGGATGGGGTCGCGGGGTGCCATTTCGACGGCGGAGAACAAACTCATGGGGCAGGGGCTCGAATGAGGGGTGAAGGGAAGGGCGGAACGCTCAGGAAGCGGAAGTATAGCCCCCTGCAGACGCCATCGCGACCCGACCTCGATAGGAGTTTTCCTGACGTGCGGCGGCGTAGGCGGATTGCAAAAGGGGGCGTGCGACCTCATCTGGGTGGTTCCAGTTTTTTCCTCGTCCGCATCGCTCCGACCCCTCGGCCGGCGCGGTGTCGTCCGTGCATTTCCGCGTTCTTGAGGCAGCCATGTCCGCATTCCAGCTTTCCACCCGCTACACCCCGGCCGGCGACCAGCCCGAAGCCATTCGCCAGATGGTGGAAGGCCTGGAAGCAGGGCTGTCGCACCAGACCCTGCTCGGCGTGACCGGCTCGGGCAAGACCTTCAGCATCGCCAACGTCATCGCCCAGGTGCAGCGCCCGACCATGGTGCTGGCGCCGAACAAGACCCTGGCCGCCCAGCTCTATGGCGAGTTCAAGGCCTTCTTCCCGAACAACTCGGTGGAGTACTTCGTCTCCTACTACGACTACTACCAGCCGGAAGCCTATGTGCCCTCGTCGGACACCTTCATCGAGAAGGACTCGTCCATCAACGACCATATCGAGCAGATGCGTCTGTCCGCCACCAAGGCGCTGCTGGAGCGCAAGGACGCCATCATCGTCGCCTCGGTGTCCTCCATCTACGGCCTGGGCAGTCCCGAGGCCTACCTGAAGATGGTCCTGCACCTGGATCGCGGCGACCGCATCGACCAGCGCACCATCCTGCGCCGGCTGGCGGAGTTGCAGTACAGCCGCAACGACATGGAATTCGCCCGCGCCACCTTCCGGGTACGCGGCGACGTCATCGACATCTTCCCCGCGGAATCCGATCTCGAAGCGGTACGCATTGAGCTGTTCGACGACGAGGTGGAAAGCCTGTCGGCCTTCGATCCCCTCACCGGCGAGGTGATCCGCAAGCTGCCGCGCTTCACCTTCTATCCCAAGACCCACTACGCCACGCCACGCGAGACCCTGCTGGGCGCCATCGAGAACATCAAGCGGGAGCTCGCCGAACGCCTGGAATGGCTGCGCAGCCAGAATCGCCTGCTCGAAGCCCAGCGGCTGGAGCAGCGCACTCGCTTCGACCTGGAAATGATCCTCGAACTGGGCTATTGCAACGGTATCGAGAACTACAGTCGCTACCTGTCCGGGCGCGGTCCGGGCGAGCCGCCCCCCACCCTCTATGACTATCTGCCGAGCAACGCCCTGCTGGTGATCGACGAATCCCACGTCACCGTTCCGCAGATTGGCGCCATGTTCAAGGGCGACCGCTCGCGCAAGGAAACCCTGGTGGAATACGGCTTCCGCCTGCCCTCGGCGCTGGACAACCGGCCCCTGAAGTTCGAGGAGTGGGAGGCCGGTGCGCCCCAGACCATCTTCGTCTCGGCTACCCCCGGTCCCTATGAGGAAGAGCACGCTGGCCGCGTGATCGAGCAGGTGGTGCGGCCCACCGGTCTGGTCGACCCCATCATCGAGATCCGTCCGGCCACCACCCAGGTGGACGATCTGCTCTCCGAGATCCGTCTGCGTGTAGCCCAGGAGGAGCGCGTGCTCTGCACCACCCTGACCAAGCGCATGGCCGAGGACCTCACCGACTACCTGGCCGACCACGACGTACGGGTGCGCTACCTGCACTCCGACATCGACACCGTGGAACGGGTGGAGATCATTCGCGACCTGCGCCTGGGCACCTTCGACGTCCTGGTGGGCATCAACCTGCTGCGCGAGGGCCTGGACATGCCGGAGGTCTCCCTGGTGGCGGTGCTCGACGCCGACAAGGAAGGCTTCCTGCGCTCCGAGCGCTCGCTGATCCAGACCATCGGCCGGGCGGCGCGCAACCTCAACGGCAAGGCCATCCTCTATGCCGACAACATGACCGGCTCCATGCAGCGCGCCATCGACGAGACCGAACGGCGGCGCAACAGGCAGCTGGCTTTCAACGAAGAACACGGCATCGTGCCCCAGGGCATCAAGAAGGACATTCGCGACATCATGGAAGGCGCCGCAGCCCCGGGTTCCAAGAGCAAGCGTCGGGTGGCGAAGGCCGCCGAGGACCAGGCCGAATACGCCGCCGAACTGCGCTCGCCGAGCGAGATCGGCAAGCGCATCCGGCAGCTCGAAGAGAAGATGCTGCAGCTGGCGCGCGATCTGCAATTCGAGTCCGCCGCCCAGCTGCGCGACGAGATCCAGGCCCTGCGCGAGCGTCTGGTTCAGGTCTAGGTCCGCTCCAACTGGCAGCGCCAGGGCTGGCGCTGCTACCATTCCGCCTTTGTCCCTTCGCGTTTTTCGAGAAAGCCGATGACCACCGTTCGCACGCGCATCGCGCCGTCGCCCACTGGCGACCCGCATGTCGGTACCGCCTATATCGCCCTGTTCAACCTCTGCTTCGCCCGTCAGCACGGCGGTCAGTTCATTCTGCGCATCGAGGATACCGACCAGGTCCGCTCGACCCGCGAATCCGAACAGCAGATCTACGACGCCCTGCGCTGGCTGGGCATCGAGTGGGACGAGGGCCCCGACGTCGGCGGCCCCCATGGCCCCTATCGGCAGAGCGAGCGCGGCGAGATCTACTGGAAGTACGCCCGGGAGCTGGTGGAGAAGGGTCATGCCTTCCTCTGCTTCGCCACCCCGGAAGAACTCGACCAGATGCGCGCCGAACAGCAGGCACGGGGCGAGACCCCGCGCTATGACGGTCGCGGCCTGCGCCTGTCGAAGGAAGAGGTGCAGCAGCGCCTGGACGCCGGCCAGCCCTATGTGATCCGCATGAAGGTGCCGGAGGAGGGCGTCTGCGTCGTCCCCGACCTGCTGCGTGGCGAGGTCGAGATCCCCTGGGATCGCATGGACATGCAGGTGCTGATGAAGGCCGACGGCCTGCCCACCTACTTCCTCGCCAACGTGGTCGACGACCACCTGATGGGCATCACCCACGTCCTGCGTGGCGAAGAGTGGCTGCCCTCGGCGCCCAAGCTGATCAAGCTCTACGAATACTTCGGCTGGGAGCAGCCTCAGCTCTGCTACATGCCGCTGCTGCGCAACCCTGACAAGAGCAAGCTCTCCAAGCGCAAGAATCCCACCTCGGTGACCTTCTATCAGCGCATGGGCTACCTGCCCGAGGCCATGCTCAACTACCTCGGTCGCATGGGCTGGTCCATGCCCGACGAGCGCGAGAAATTCACCCTGGACGAGATGGTCGAGCATTTCGACCTTCAGCGCGTTTCCCTGGGCGGTCCGATCTTCGACGTCGAGAAGCTCTCCTGGCTCAACGGCCAGTGGCTGCGCGAGCTGAGCCCCGAGCGCTTCGCCGCCGAGGTGCAGCAGTGGGCGCTCAATCCCGAGTACCTGCTCAAGATCGCCCCGCTGGTGCAACAGCGGGTCGAGACCTTCAGCCAGATCGCCCCGCTGGCCGGCTTCTTCTTCAGCGGCGGCCTGAATCTGGAGCCGGCGCTGTTCCAGCACAAGAAGCTGTCCGCCGACCAGGTCCGCCTGGTCATGCAGCTGCTGCTATGGAAGCTCGAAGCCCTGCGCCAGTGGGACAAGGAACGCATCACCGCGGTGATCCAGGCGGTCGCCGAGCACCAGCAGCTCAAGTTGCGCGACGTCATGCCGCTGCTGTTCGCCGCCATCACCGGCCAGGCCAGTTCGGTCTCGGTGCTGGATGCCATGGAGATCCTCGGTCCGGACCTCACCCGCTTCCGCCTGCGCCAGGCGGTCGAACTGCTGGGTGCGCCCTCCAAGAAGGAAACCAAGGAGTGGGAGAAGCTGCTGGCCGAGCTCGGCTGACAGTCTCCCGGCCGATCCCGTCTTCGGGGTCGGCTTCCTCCCCGCGCCAGGATGGCCCCATGACCTCCGTGACTCCCCAGCGGCACAATCTGCTCGAAGACGTGCTGGCCCTGCTCAGCGCGACCCTGATGATCGCCCTGGCGGTCAACCTCTATCGCCAGGCCGGCCTGCTCACCGGCGGTACCGCGGGCCTGGCCTTTCTCGCCCAGTACGGCACGCGCCTCTCCTTCGGTCAGGCCTTCTTTCTCATCAATCTGCCGTTCTACTGGCTGGCCGTGCGGCGCATGGGCTGGGCCTTCACCCTGCGGACCCTGGCGGCCGTGACCCTGGTGTCGCTGCTGACCGAGTTGACCCCGCACTTCATCGCCTTCAGTGCATTGCAACCCCTCTATGCGGCGGTGATGGGCGGCGTACTGATGGGCGTGGGGCTGCTGATCCTCTTCCGTCACCAGGCCAGTCTCGGCGGCATCAACATTGCCGTGCTCTATCTGCAGCAACGCTATGGCTGGCGAGCGGGCAAGGTGCAGATGGGCATCGATTGCCTGATCGTCCTGCTGGCGCTGCGGGTCGTCGCGCCCGGCGCCATCCTCGTCTCGATCCTGGGTGCCGTGATCCTCAATCTGACCCTGGCGATCAACCATCGACCGGGGCGTTACAGCGCCATCAGCTAGGGGGCTTTCCGTCGCGCCGGCGCAACTTCGATTGGTCCGCGACCCGCCTTGGCTTTAAGATGGCGCCCATTTTCGGCGGCCCGACCGTCGTCATCGCAAGTTGAAGAGGTCTCCATGAGCTGCGATTTCCTGGCACAAGCCCTTCCCGGCGTACAGAAACTCTCGCCCTACGTGCCTGGCAAGCCCGTCGATGAACTGGCCCGTGAACTGGGCCTGGCGCCGGCCAGCATCGTCAAGCTCGCCAGCAACGAGAACCCGCTGGGCCCCAGCGCCAAGGCCCTCGAAGCCATTCGCGCCGAACTGGCCGAGCTGACCCGCTATCCCGATGGCGGCGGCTTCGAGCTCAAGCAGGCCCTGAGTCAGAGGTTTGGCGTGGCCGCCCCTGGCATCACCCTGGGCAATGGCTCCAATGACATCCTCGAACTGGTCGCCCGGGCCTACCTGGCGCCCGGCTACAACGCCGTGTTCAGCGAGCACGCCTTCGCCGTCTATCCGCTGGTGACCCTGGCCATCGGCGCCGAAGGCCGCAGCGTCCCGGCCAAGGACTACGGGCATGACCTCGCCGCCATGCTCGCCGCCATCGATGCCGACACCCGGGTGGTCTTCGTCGCCAATCCCAACAATCCTACCGGCACCTGGTTCGACAGCGAGGCCCTGGCTCTCTTTCTCGCTCGCGTGCCCGACCACGTCCTGGTAGTGCTGGACGAGGCCTACATCGAATACGCCGAGGGCGACGAGCTGCCGGATGGCCTGGCGTTCCTGGCCCAGTACCCCAACCTCGTCGTCTCGCGCACCTTCTCCAAGGCCTATGGCCTGGCCGCCCTGCGCGTCGGCTATGCCTTCTCCTCGCCGACCGTGGCCGACGTCCTCAACCGGGTGCGCCAGCCGTTCAACGTCAACAGCCTGGCCCAGGCCGCGGCCTGTGCGGCCCTGGCCGACAGCGACTACATGGCTCGCAGCCGGGCGCTGAACGATGCCGGCATGGCCCAGCTGGAAGCCGGTTTCCGTGATCTCGGCCTGGCGTGGATTCCCTCGCGTGGCAATTTCATCGCCGTGGACCTGGGACGCGACGCCGCGCCGATCAATCAGGGGCTGCTGCAGGAGGGCGTCATCGTGCGGCCCGTCGCCGGCTATGGCATGCCGACGTTCCTGCGCGTCTCCATCGGTACCGAAGCGGAAAATGCCCGTTTCCTGGCGGCGCTGAGCAAGGTCCTGGGTCGTGGCTGAAGTGGCCACCCCCCTGATCGAGCGTCTCGTCGTTGTCGGGCTGGGCCTGATCGGCGGCTCCTTCGCCAAGGGCGCCCGCGCCAGTGGTCTCTGCCGTGAGGTGGTCGGGGTCGATCGCGATCCCGAGACCCGCCGGCTGGCGGTCGAGCTGGGCGTGGTCGACCGCTGCGTCGCCGAGCTGGGCGATGCCTGCCCGGGTGCCGACGTCATCCAGCTCGCCGTGCCCATCCTGGCCATGGAGCGGGTACTGGCCGATCTTGCGGCCTTGCCGCTGCAGGGCGCCGTCCTCACCGACGTCGGCAGCGCCAAGGGCAACGTGGTGCGTGCCGCTCGCCAGGCCTTCGCCGGCCAGTCGCTGCGCTTCGTGCCGGGTCATCCCATCGCCGGCTCCGAGCGCAGTGGCGTCACGGCAGCCAACGCGGCGCTGTTCAATCGGCACAAGGTCATCCTCACGCCACTGGAAGAGACCCTGCCGGCCGATCTGGACAAGGTCGACCGGCTCTGGCGCGCCATAGGGGCCGATGTCGAGCACATGACCGTCGAGCATCATGACCAGGTCCTCGCCGCCACCAGCCACCTGCCGCACCTGCTGGCCTTCAATCTGGTGGATTCCCTGGCCAAACGTAGCGAAAACCGCGAAATCTTCCATTACGCTGCTGGCGGTTTCCGCGATTTCACCCGCATCGCCGGCAGCGATCCGACCATGTGGCACGACATCTTCATCGCCAATCGTGAAGCCGTACTGCAGGCCCTGGACACCTATCGCGCCGACCTCGACGAGCTGCGCGGCGCCATCCAGGCCGGCGATGGTCAGTTCCTCATGGAGGTGCTGACCCATGCGCGCGGCGCGCGCGAATATTTCGGGCGCATCCTCGCCAGTCGTACCCAGGCCGGCGCTCAGGTCGCCGTCCATCAATCTCTTACGGAGGGGCACTCATGAGCAGTACCGCACCCGTCATCACCCTCGATGGCCCCGGCGGTTCGGGGAAGGGCACCCTCGCGGCGCTGGTTGCCCGCCAGCTGGGCTGGAATCTGCTGGATTCCGGCGCGCTCTACCGCTTGCTGGCCTTCGCCGCCCGCAATCATGGCGTCGACTACACCAACGAGGAATCGCTCAAGTTGCTGGCGGCCCACCTGGACGTCCAGTTCCTTGCCGGGCATGAGCACGGCCAGCGCATCATCCTCGAAGGCGAGGACGTCACCGACGTCATCCGTACCGAGGAAGTCGGCGCCGGCGCCTCCCAGGTCGCCACCCTGCCCGCCGTGCGCGATGCCCTGCTGCAGCGCCAGCAGGCGTTTCGCGAGGCGCCCGGTCTGGTCGCCGATGGCCGTGACATGGGCACCGTGGTGTTTCCGGACGCCGAGCTGAAGATCTTTCTGACCGCCGGTGCCGAGGAAAGAGCACAGCGGCGTTATCTTCAGTTGAAGCAGAAGGGCGAAAATGTTAGCTTGCCTGCCCTCCTGGAAGAGATCCGTGAGCGGGACGCCCGCGATAGTCAGCGTAGCGTTGCTCCGCTCAAGCCGGCCGACGATGCCGTCGAGCTGGATTCCACGCATCTCTCCATACAACAGGTATTGGAACGCATCCTGACCCTGGCCGCCGAGCGCGACCTGGCGGGATGAAGGCCGAGACTCATCCGAGTCGTCGGTGAAAGCTACCGGGAACCAGTCGCATCCCGGTAGCCGGATGGTAACCACTCACCCCGCATGGGCTGGTCATGCGGTAGCCGGATACATCGGGTATCCATACAACAGGTATGAACATGAGCGAAAGCTTCGCAGAACTCTTTGAAGAAAGTCTGAAATCCCTCGACATGCAGCCGGGCGCCATCATCGTCGGCACCGTGGTGTCGATCGATGGCGACTGGGTTGTGGTCGATACCGGCCTGAAATCCGAAGGCCTGGTTCCGCTCGAGCAGTTCTACAACGAACAAGGCGAGCTGACCATCAACGTGGGTGACGAAGTCCACGTAGCCCTGGATGCCGTCGAAGACGGTTTCGGCGAAACCAAAGTGTCTCGCGAAAAGGCCAAGCGCGCCGAATCCTGGCTGGTCCTGGAAGCCGCGTTCAGCGCCGACGAAGTGGTCAAGGGTGTCATCAACGGCAAGGTCAAGGGCGGTTTCACCGTCGACGTCAGCGGCATCCGCGCGTTCCTGCCGGGCTCCCTGGTCGATGTCCGTCCGGTGCGTGACACCACTCACCTGGAAGGCAAGGAACTCGAGTTCAAGGTCATCAAGCTGGACCAGAAGCGCAACAACGTTGTCGTTTCCCGTCGTAGCGTCCTGGAAGCCGAGAACAGCGCCGAGCGTGAAGCTCTGCTGGAATCCCTGCAGGAAGGCCAGCAAGTCAAGGGTATCGTCAAGAACCTCACCGACTACGGTGCGTTCGTCGACCTGGGCGGCGTAGACGGCCTGCTGCACATCACCGACATGGCCTGGAAGCGCATCAAGCATCCGTCGGAAATCGTCAACGTCGGCGACGAGATCGACGTCAAGGTGCTGAAGTTCGACCGCGAGCGCAACCGCGTCTCCCTGGGTCTGAAGCAGCTGGGCGAAGATCCGTGGGTCGCCATCAAGGCCCGTTACCCGGAAGGCACCCGCGTTCAGGCGCGCGTCACCAACCTCACCGACTACGGCTGCTTCGCCGAGCTGGAAGAGGGCGTGGAAGGCCTGGTGCACGTGTCCGAAATGGATTGGACCAACAAGAACATCCACCCGTCCAAGGTCGTTCAGGTCGGCGACGAAGTGGAAGTCATGGTTCTGGATATCGACGAAGAGCGTCGTCGTATCTCCCTGGGCATCAAGCAGTGCCGCGCTAACCCGTGGGAAGAGTTCTCGGGTCAGTTCAACAAGGGCGACCGTATCTCCGGCACCATCAAGTCGATCACCGATTTCGGTATCTTCATTGGTCTGGAAGGCGGCATCGACGGCCTGGTACACCTGTCCGACATCTCCTGGAACGAAACCGGCGAAGAAGCCGTGCGTCGCTTCAAGAAGGGTGACGAGCTGGATACCGTGATCCTATCCGTTGATCCGGAGCGCGAGCGCATCTCCCTGGGCATCAAGCAGCTGGAAGACGATCCGTTCTCCAACTACGCCTCCCTGAACGAGAAAGGCACCATCGTGCGCGGTACCGTCAAGGAAGTCGATGCCAAGGGCGCTGTCATCACCCTGGCCAACGAGATCGAAGGCGTCCTGAAGGCGTCCGAAATCAGCCGTGACCGCGTTGAAGACGCCCGTAACGTGCTGAAGGAAGGCGACGAAGTCGAAGCCAAGATCATCAGCATCGATCGCAAGAGCCGCGTGATCAGCCTCTCCGTCAAGTCCAAGGACGTCGACGACGAGAAGGAAGCCATGAGCTCCCTGCGTAGCAAGCAAGAGCCTGCAGCTGGCCCCACCACCATCGGCGACCTGATCAAGGCGCAGATGGAAAGCCAGAACTAAGTTCGAGCTTGAATAAAAGGCGACCCTTCGGGGTCGCTTTTTTTTGGCTGGCGAAAAGAGAGCAGGGTGGTCATGGCCCGTAAAAAGTTGCGGGGACCAAAGCCGCCCGCTTGACTTTTCAAAAATCGGCCGGCGTGCTAAAAGTCCTTGGAGGTGATCTAGCCGCTTGATAACGAAGGAAAAAATCCATGACCAAGTCGGAGTTGATCGAGCGCATCGTTTCCTATCAGGGGCAGCTGTCGTCCAGGGATGTGGAGCTGGCGATCAAGACCATGCTGGAGCAGATGGCCCAGGCACTTTCCACCGGAGACCGTATCGAGATCCGCGGCTTCGGCAGCTTCTCACTGCACTATCGCGCACCCCGTACGGGGCGTAATCCCAAGACCGGCGAATCGGTGCTGCTGGACGGCAAGTTCGTTCCGCACTTCAAGCCTGGCAAGGAGTTGCGAGACAGGGTCAACGAGCTGGAGCCATAAAGCCGTCGTCCAGCGCCGGTCCTTTCCTTGTCCATCTGACAAGAGTTTGATTTTCCTTGTTTTTCTGGCTAACCCGGGGTCGTCAAAAAAGCGTTATCGATCAGGTTTATATCGGTATTTTGACGTTTACAAAAAAAGTCAAGCCGTTTTGATATTTTTGTAGACGAGTTCCGATTTTTGTATGAGACTTCCTTCACATAAGGTCTTGGGTGACCTCGTAGTCCACGCCGAGTGAGGAAGTTGTCATGCGCCATTATCTTTTCATCTGGATCGGTATCGCCGCTTGCTTCACCAGCATGCACCTCGGTCATCCGTTCCTGGCTGTAGCCGCTCTGGCCGGTAGCTGGATGGTTGCCCTGTTCCTGCAGCCCGCTCAGCGTGTCGAGGGCTTCTCGCGCCACTACGTTGGCCAGCCGGCCGCTCGCTTCCAGGCCGTTGAAGTCCAGGCTTCCGCCAAGACCTTCTAAGGTTCTCAAGTTTTTCGGCCCGCCGAACTCAGGTTCTGCGGGCTTTTTTATGCCTGCTTTTTGCGTGGCTAGGCCCTTGCGGGGCAATGTCTTACCATAAGCGCCCTTTCCTGGTTGACTGGCACGGCGCAACGCATTGATGGAACGCAAGATTCTGGTGACAGGGGCGGGGGGCTTCGTCGGCGCGGCCCTGGTTCGGCAGCTACAGGCCAGTGGGTATCCGGTGGTCGCCGCACAGCGTCAGCCGGCAGCTGCCTCGGTCGCGGGCGAGGTGATTCCGGTGATCCGTGAGCTGTCCGCCGATACCGACTGGTCCGAGCCTCTTGCCGGGGTGGATACCGTCATCCATCTTGCTGCCCGGGTCCATCAGCTTGGCGAGCAGCCAGGCGTGGTCAGCGAGGCTCGCTACGATGAGGTGAATCGGGCGGCAACCCTCAAGCTGGCCCGGGACGCCCTGGCTGCCGGTGTCCGTCGCTTCATCTTTGTCAGCAGCATCAAGGTCAATGGGGGCTGGACCCCTCCCGGCAAGCCCTTTCGCGCGGACGATCTTCCTGCACCCACCGATGCCTATGCACGCTCCAAGGCGGCCGCCGAACAGCAGCTGCTGGCGCTGATGGCCGAGACTGGACTGGAGGTGGTCATCGTGCGTCCACCGCTGATCTACGGGCCTGGGGTAAAGGCCAATGTGGCCCGTCTGCTGGACACCCTGGCACGGGGCGTGCCGCTGCCCCTGGGGGGCATTCGGCACAACCGGCGCAGTCTGCTCGCGCTGGAGAATCTGCTCGACCTGTTGATCCTGTGCATCGCGGCGCCCAAGGCGGCCGGTGCCATCCTGCTGGTCAGCGACGATGAAGATCTTTCCACCGCCGAGCTGCTTGAATTGCTGGCTGAAGGCCTGGGTCGGAAACCCCGGCTGATCGCTGTTCCGTCCGCCTGGCTCGAATGGGGCGCCAGATTGCTGGGGCGGGGCGAAGTGGCGCAACGTCTCTGTGGTTCGCTGCAAGTCGACATCCAGCCCACCAAGACCTTGCTGGGCTGGCAGCCCCCGCTGTCGGCGCGCTCCGCCTTGCGTGCGCTAGGGGTGCAACGGGCCGGTGCGGAGGGGCGGAGATGATGCTGCTCCTGTTGCTCCTGGCCGGCGGCTGCAGCTGGCTCGGCACAGCAGCGCTGCGCCGCTATGCCCTGTCCGGAGGCCTGCTCGACGAGCCTAACGCCCGTAGTTCGCACCAGGTGGCGACACCCCGTGGGGGTGGCCTGGCGATCGTCGTGGTGTTCGTGCTCGGCTGTGTGGTGCTGCGGCTGCTGGGGCAGCTTGATCCGGCTTCCTGTGGCGTCCTGGTAGGAGCGGGGCTGCTTGTGGCGGTGCTCGGCTTCGTCGACGATCATCGGCACGTGGGCGCCGGCTGGCGCCTGCTCGGTCATTTCCTGGCCGCCATCGCGGCGCTGCTGTGGCTGGGCGGCTATGGCGCGCTTCCTGCGCAGTTATCCGCTGTTCTGGGCCTGCCCGGCTGGCTGGTAACGACCCTTGGCGTCCTCTATCTGGTCTGGCTGCTGAATCTCTACAACTTCATGGACGGCATCGACGGCATCGCCGGCGTCGAGGCGTTCGTCGTCTGTCTGGGCATGGCGCTGATCTATGCCGCGACCGGCCAGGGCGCCTTGCTGGGCGCACCGCTGCTACTGGCGGCGGCCGTGGGTGGCTTCCTGTGCTGGAATTTTCCGCCAGCGCGCATTTTCATGGGCGATGTCGGCAGTGGCTTTCTCGGTCTGATCCTCGGCATGCTTTCGTTGCAGGCGGCGCAGGTGGAGCTGTCGCTGTTCTGGGCCTGGCTGATCCTGCTCGGTGTCTTCGTGGTGGATGCGACCTGGACCCTGTTGCGGCGGCTGAGCCGGGGCAAGAAACCCTACGAGGCCCATCGCACCCATGCCTACCAGTGGGCCTCCCGTCAGCATGGCGCGCATCGCCCGGTGACCCTGGCAGTACTCGCCATCAACCTGATCTGGTTGCTGCCTATCGCTTTGCTGGTGGGGCTGGGGCTTTTAAGTGCCATACTGGGGCTCTTGCTTGCCTATGGGCCCTTGCTTTGCCTGGCCCTTCGATACCACGCTGGGACCGATGAGGTAGCCATGGCTGCGCAGTCCACCGGATTCAGGGATTAGGGACACTGACATGTTGCGTGACCATCTGGTCAAGCTGAACCGGCGTACCAAGAGAGTCATACAGGTCGCGGTCGATCTGTTGCTGATCTGGCTCTCACTCTGGTTGGCCTTCTATCTGCGCCTGGGTTCCGTGCAGATGATCGAGCCCTTCAGCGGGCATGCCTGGCTGTTCATCACTGCGCCGGCGATCGCCATTCCCCTGTTCATCCGCTTCGGCATGTACCGCGCGGTCATGCGCTACCTGGGCAACGACGCCCTGATTGCCATCGCCAAGGCGGTGACGCTGTCGACGCTGCTGCTGTCGGTAGTCATCTACTGGTATCGCGATCTGCCGGAGATCGTCCCGCGTTCGATGATCTTCAACTACTGGATCGTCAGCCTGATCCTGATCGGCGGCCTGCGTCTCGCGCTGCGCCAGTACTTTCTGGGCGACTGGTATCGCGCCATTACCGTGCCCTTCATCAAACAGCCGGACGAGCTGCCGCGGGTCGCCATCTATGGCGCCGGCTCGGCGGGCAACCAGCTGGTCGCGGCGCTGCGCATGGGTCGGGCCATGCGTCCGGTGGCCTTCATCGACGATGACAAGAGCATCGCCAATCGCATCATCGCCGGGCTCAAGGTCTACACCCCCAAACACATCCAGCAGATGATCGACGAGACGGGCGCCGAGGAGATCCTCCTGGCGATCCCGTCCGCCACCCGGGCACGGCGGCGTGAGGTACTCGGTCTGCTGGAACCTTATCCACTGCATGTCAGAACCGTGCCGCGGATCAGCGACCTGGCCTGCGGCAAGGTACAGGTGGACGATCTGCAGGAGGTCGACATCGCCGATCTGCTGGGACGGGATCCGGTGACGCCCCGGCCCGAGCTGTTCGCCCGCTGCATCACCGCTCAGGTGGTGA
Organism: Pseudomonas sp. PS02302; assembly: GCF_029959585.1. NCBI lineage: Bacteria > Pseudomonadati > Pseudomonadota > Gammaproteobacteria > Pseudomonadales > Pseudomonadaceae > Pseudomonas > Pseudomonas sp. PS02302. The sequence goes on along the minus strand of NZ_JASCON010000030.1, from coordinate 2,453 downwards.
TGGTGACCGGGGCAGGGGGGTCCATCGGCTCCGAACTGTGCCGGCAGATCATCGGCCAGAAACCGCGCACCCTGATCCTGCTCGATCACGCCGAATTCAACCTCTACAGCATCCACCGTGAGCTGGAGACCTATATCCAGCGCGAAGCCCTGCCGGTCACCCTGGTGCCGGTGCTGGGCTCCATTCGCAATGCGCCGCTGCTCTTGCAGGTGATGCGACACTGGAAGGTGGCCACCCTCTACCATGCGGCGGCCTACAAGCACGTGCCCATGGTCGAGCACAACATTGCCGAGGGTTTCGGCAACAACGTCCTGGGCACCCTCAATGCCGCCCAGGCGGCCATCCAGGCGGGCGTGACCAGTTTCGTGCTGATCTCCACCGACAAGGCGGTACGGCCCACCAATATCATGGGCAGTACCAAGCGCCTGGCCGAGATGATCCTGCAGGCCCTGAGTCGCGAGGCGGCGCCCGTGCTGCACGGGCAAACGGACGGTATCCATCAGGTCAATCGCACCCGCTTCACCATGGTGAGATTCGGCAACGTGCTGGGCTCGTCCGGTTCGGTCATCCCGTTGTTCAGGACCCAGATCCGCAAGGGTGGGCCGGTTACCGTCACCCATCCCAAGATCACGCGCTTCTTCATGACCATCACCGAGGCCGCCCAACTGGTCATTCAGGCGGGCGCCATGGGCGAGGGTGGGGACGTCTTCGTGCTCGACATGGGCGAGCCGGTGCGCATCGTCGAACTGGCCGAGCAGATGATCAAGCTGTCGGGCCTGAGCGTCCGCTCGCCGGCCAATCCCCATGGCGATGTTGCCATCGAGTTCACCGGGCTGCGCCCGGGCGAAAAACTCTATGAAGAGTTGCTCATCGGTGACGACGTGAGTCCGACCTCCCACCCGAAGATCATGCGCGCCAGCGAAGACTTCCTGGCCTGGGAGGCCTTTCGCGCAGCCCTCGTCGAACTCAGTCGCGCCATCGACGCGGGTGATTACCTCCGCGTCCGGCAACTGTTGCGTGACACCGTCGCCGGCTATTCTCCGGAGGGCGACATCGTCGACTGGCTGCACGGCAAAAGATCCATCGAGTGATCCCATCCGCGCTTTCTTTCTGCCTGGATTTGAAGCCGAGCACAGAAGCGGCAGCCGCCCACCGCTAGGCTGAACTTTCTTTTCCTGCCACTGTTTAACTCAGGTCTTTGGGTACATAGCCGTGGCTGTGACCCAAGCCAGGGATGGCTGCGCCGTCCTCCGATGTCTCGCCCGCAGCGCCGGGCGCGATGATGTACAAATCGATATAGGCAGGATTCAGGATGAAGGTACTGGTAACAGGTGGCGCGGGTTTCATTGGTTCCGCCGTGGTACGTTTTCTTATCAACGAGACCCAATGCAAGGTTGCCAACGTCGACAAGCTGACGTACGCCGGTAACGTGGATTCCCTGGCCGAAGTCGCCGACTCCGATCGCTACGAATTCCACCAGGTGGACATCTGCGACTTCGCCGCCCTGCAGCAGGTCTTCACCTCCTTCCAGCCCGACGTGGTCATGCACCTGGCTGCCGAGTCCCACGTGGACCGCTCCATCGAGGGCCCTGCCGCCTTCATCCAGACCAACGTGGTCGGCACCGGCGTCATCCTGGAAGTGACCCGAGCCTACTGGAATGACCTGGCGCCGGAAGCCAAGGCGGCCTTCCGTTTCCACCACATTTCCACCGACGAGGTATACGGCGACCTGCACGGCACCGACGACCTCTTCACCGAGACCACCCCCTATTCCCCGAGCTCGCCCTATTCGGCCAGCAAGGCCGGCAGCGACCATCTGGTACGTGCCTGGGGTCGGACCTACGGGCTGCCGGTACTGGTGACCAACTGCTCGAACAACTACGGTCCCTATCACTTCCCCGAGAAGCTGATCCCCCACGTCATTCTCAATGCCATCCATGGCAAGCCGCTGCCGATCTATGGCGACGGCTCCCAGGTACGTGACTGGCTGTTCGTCGAAGACCATGCCCGCGCGCTCTATACCGTGGTGACTCAGGGCGAGGTCGGCGAGACCTACAACATCGGCGGCCACAACGAGAAGCGCAACCTGCAGGTCGTCGAGACCATCTGCGACCTGCTCGAAGAGCTGGCGCCGCAGAAGCCCGAAGGTGTCGAGCGCTATCGCGACCTGATCACCTTCGTCAAGGATCGTCCGGGCCACGACATGAGATACGCGATCGACGCCAGCAAGATCGGCCGCGAGCTTGGCTGGACGCCGGCGGAGACCTTCGAGACCGGCATGCGCAAGACCGTAACCTGGTACCTGAACAATCGTGAGTGGTGGCAGCGGGTTCTGTCCGGCGCCTACCGCCTCGAACGTCTCGGCGACGCCGTTTAACGATCCTATCGCGGACACGCCCCCGGGCGGGGCCGCCCGCCCGCAACAGTCAATTTTAAGAGGCCGCTTGGCATGA